>JAGDXO010000020.1:3586-64561 GCA_023256615.1 Thermoplasmata archaeon | reverse complement strand
TGAGAGAGGCAAAAACCAAGCTCTGCGGGATCAGCCAATTATCCCGATCAATTCCCCTAACTTCCTCGAGAACTTCCTGCCCTTGGCCGTCAAGGAAACCATATTCCTCGGAGGATACTTCCTGCTGTCCATCCTGGTCTTCACCAATCCCAGCTCCTTCGCCTTCTCAATGCTTGAGTAGAGCTGGTGCACCGGTATATCCGTCTCGTCCAGGATCTCCGTCAGGACCTTCTCCTTCTTGTCAGAGAGATAGACCAGTAATCTCAGGAATCCGGACTGCTTCTCCAGGACCTTCAAGGGATCCATCGTATATATATGCAACTGAGGTGCATAATGATTTCTGATTCGGCAATCAAAAATAGTTATATGCGAGGAAATGATTGTCATTTCGACAATAATGCTATCAACTTTCCCCTACTACGGCGGACGATTCTACCAGCTAAAGGAGATAATGGGGATACTGGGGAAGCATAAGGATAAATGAACTGAGGAAGATAACACTGGATGATATCCATGACGACGTCCTCAGGGTCACAGGAAAGGGCCAGAAGACCAGGGATGTCTATCTCCCGGAGAGCATAAGGAGGGGTACGCTTCCCGAGTACCTCAGGGTTCGCAGAACAAAACCGGGAGTGAATGCCCTGTTCACCAATATGTACGGAGAACCGCTCACATACGATGGCTTGAGGGTCGATGTCTATCAGCTGTCAAAGAGGGCAGGGGTACACTTCTCACCGCACATGGCAAGGAGGTTCTATGCCCGCTTTCTGTATCAGCAGGGATATGATCTGGAGGTCATCCGCCTGATCCTGGGACATGAGAAACTGGACACAACCAAGAGATATATGCAGGTTGATCAGAAAGACGCTCTGGAGGTGTTCCGGAAGAAGCAGCCGGACTTTTTTCTAGCGGAGGTGAAACTGCTATGAACCATACGCCGCCGACCGGGCTCGAACCGGTGACCTCCCGGTTAACAGCCGGGTGCTCTACCGACTAAGCTACGGCGGCTAATAGGGAAAATGATACATCATTAAAAATATTTGCTATTAAGTGATGACAAGAAAAAAATAGGGATAATCAATATACCGATATGGATGAAATAGCTGATTTTTTGGTAAAGAATGGAAACATAAAGTTCGGTAAATTCACACTTTCGTCAGGTGCCACTTCTGATTTCTATGTAGATGTAAAGTCTGCCTTACTAAATCCCTATTTCTTGAAAATTGTGTCAAGGAAAGCTGCACAGTTAATTACAGGGGACAAAGTGGCGGCTGTCGAACTTGGGGCTGTTCCTTTTGGAGTTGCAGTTTCAATGGAAACTGGCAAAAATCTAATAATTGTAAGAAAGGAAAAGAAGGAATATGGACTTGAAAAAATGGTAGAAGGAGAATTAGTTTATGGTGAGATAATAACATTTGTTGAAGACGTGACAACCACGGGCTCAACCATTTTAAAAGCAGTTACAAGGCTTAAAGAAAAGGGTGTCAGAACTGATAGAGTTGTTGTGGTCGTAGATAGACAGGAAGGTGCCAGAGAGAATCTTGAACAGGAAGGTATAGAATTATTTAGTCTTGTCAATATAAAAGATGTTAAAAAGGGTAGTATTTAAATATTTATTTTTCCTTATACCGTGTGGATCAGAGGATCTTAATTCTTAATTCTATAAAGAAATCTGTAGATAGACAGGGATACAGATTACTATGTACAGATCCAGAACTTTCTTACTCATTTGATTTGGTTTTGAGAATGAAAGAAAAGATACTTTTAATTAAAATAATACCAAATGTAGGGCTTCTCACTGAAGAGGTTTCCAATGCCTTAACTGCGCTAGCAAAATATACCAACGCCTATCCACTGGTTATAAGCCTATACAACAGGAACGAGAAGATAGAAGATGGCGTAGTATATACAAGGCACGCATTGCCTGTTGTATCACCTAGCACATTCATTTCATATATAGAGAACGAAGAGGAACCTTTAGTTAAAGCGGGACCAGGAGGTTTCTATGTAAATCTTGACTCTGAAAAACTTAGGAAAATCAGGGAAGAGAAAATGTTGTCACTTGGGGATATAGCCAATGCCGTTGGGACATCCAGACGGGCCATTTTGATGTATGAAGCCGGTATGTCGGCATCTGTTGATACAGCCTTGAAAATGGAGGAATTTCTTGACGAAGAAATAATGAGCAGAGTATCATTTTTGTGGAAACTGGAGGAAGAAAATATAGCACCAGCATATAAGAAAATGAGGGAATTTGAGAGACTGGTTAATTTCGAGATACAGAGGAAAGGTTTCTCCATATATCCATTCAAAAAATCAATAATGAATTTCCTGATGGAAGATAGTGAGTCCGTATTCCTTGGAGGTATTGAGGAAGAAACAATGCGGATCAATAGAAGGATGGAATATATGAGAAAACTATCAGAGATGATGGAGAGGGAAAGTTTTATCATTGTTAAAAGTTCAAAGAATAAAATAGTTCAGAGAGATATACCAATAATTTATTATTCAGAGCTAGAAGAATTCCAGGATAAAGAGGAAATGAAGGAAGTTATAAGGGAGAGAAGAATCATTTGAAGCTAAAGATTGAAGGGCAATTCACGCTCGAAATAGTCGGAATTGTAAAGGGATTAAAAAATTATGGTGAAATAGTTGAGGAAGAGATTAAAAAAGGTAATTTCAAACAAATTTTGATATCAATTACTGACGAGGAGGTAGAAGGTCTCAGGGACTTCTTGAAACATCCTTACGAAATTGAGATGGATGATATCGAAATTATTTATGAATATCATATGAGAAATTTTGGGGAAACATCTATCCCACCAGAGGCATTTATAAAAGCTATTGAATATGCAGATAATAATAACCTGATAATCAGGGGGATAGATATACCATCAGGTCAATATGAAGATCTATTTGTTGAAAATGTGAGTATTTTTGATATTATATTGCTGAGTCTAAAAAAGAAAAGATTGATCAAGAGGAGATGGAATCTCTCAGATCCCGAATCATTCAGTAATGATTGGGATAAGTATGTTAATAGAAGAGGTTACCTTAAAATGGAAAGGGAGAGAGAGAAATTCATGGCTGAAGCTATTGTAAAAAATTTGAATATAGATACAATAGTTATAATAGATGTTGAAAGATTGAATGGAGTTACTGCTTTTTTGAAAACCCTTCTGCCAGAATATAAATTTCAGGAGAACTAGGCAAAGATGATGGGGGCTTAGTTATTCTAACCCTCCTGAATTGCTTTGAATATTCCTGCTTTATATTTTCAGTTAGATCACCTTGCAGCATTTTGGCAAGTACTTTCCCATTCTCATTTAGGACCATGTTGCTAATTTCTAAAATTCTTTTCAATATAAAATACGAGTTTGCGTGATCAATTGACTTGTCACCAGAGGTATGCATAAGAATATCTGATAATATCAGGTCATAGCCAAATTCTGATTTATTTAACAATTTTTCTCCAATATCAGGTGAAAATATGTCCGCTTTTAAAAAAATAACTCCGGAGAGAGGGGGCATTGGTATAATATCCACCGCTACATTTAAACCATCCTGATTTAGAGAAGCAATTACTTGGCTCCAACCTCCTGGAGAAGCACCCAGATCCAGTATTTTCCTTCCATTCTTGATTAAATTAAACTTCTCGTTTATCTGTATCAATTTATATGAAGCCCTACTTCTAAATCCCTCTTTTTTTGCTTTCTGATAGTACGAATCAGATCTTCTTTTCTGGATCCAGGACATCTACTTCATTTTTTAATAAATTTCTCGTAATCCTCCTTCTTCATCATGGAATTGACTTCAGAGGGATTACTGACTTTCATTTTGTAAAGCCAAGCAGAGTAAGCATCCTTGTTTATGGCTTCGGGGGTTTTTTCGAGGGTTTTATTGACATCAGTGACTTTGCCGGTTAAAGGAGAATAAAAATCCTCAGCCGATTTAACACTTTCAACTGTTCCAGCAACATCTCCAGCTTTAAGCATGGCTCCTATCTTAGGAAGATCAACATATACAATATCTGTAAGCTGGTTCTGGGCAAAATCAGTGATTCCTATTGTAGCTACGTCTCCCTCAAGCTTTACCCACTCGTGAGTTTTTGTGTAGAAGAGACCATCTTTCACGATCATAATTGTGAATAACATTGAGGAAAAAAATTTTGCTATACGTTTCTATCATATATTATGCGTCTATTCATTGCAATAAAAATAGTTCCTAACCCTGAATTATACGATATATTATCTAAATTGGGAACCTATGGAAAAGCTGTAGGGGTGGAAAATATACATTTAACTCTAAAATTTTTAGGTGAAGTTATGGATCCAAGCAAAATTATAAGCTCCCTGGAATTAATAAAATTTAAAAGCTTTGATCTTGAACTTCGGGGAATGGGTGCATTCCCAAATGAAAGAAAAGCGAGAATATTATTTTTAAGGGCTTTTCCTGAAGATATTCTTAGTAGCCTTGCAGATGAAACAGACATAGCTACAAAGGAAATAAGCAGGGATCATCCATTCACTCCCCATATTACTTTATTAAGAATCAGAAATTACGCAGATCTGAAGAATATTATTGACGAATACAAAAATAAATACTTCTTAAAACAGAAAGTAGACCATTTTTCCCTTTTTAAATCAATCCTCACTCCGAAGGGACCTATTTATGAAGAGTTGAAGAAATTTCAACTTATATAACTTGTATCCCCTTTATCCTCTTTCTCTTTTTCTTCGTTATGCTCTATTATATCTATCATAAGAATTGCATTAACTGGAATTATTCTCAGCTTCCTCTTTTCCTCATCTGTCATACTGATTAGAAGTGCTGGTTCTTCACCCATAGTTATAAAACCTTCCAAAATACCCTCTGTCGTAAAATTCTCATCTGTTGAACTTGCTGAAATAATTTTATATCTTGAGCCTTTTGTCAATTGAGTAATCATTTTTTTTCACCAACCATTTTCTGTATACTTTCAATAGTCCTCCTGTAATTGTCCATGGCAATCTTTACATTTGACTCCACGAAATTCCAGGCTAGGGAAAGTGAATTGTATCTTAAAACATAACCTTTTTCTTTACCAAGCTGAACTTCCTGTATTATATCCAGAGACTTTAGCCGGTTAAGATATCTGTATAAAGTTGGTTTAGAAGTATTCAGATAGACAAGCAGTTCATTAACGGGCCAAACCTTATCGGACCTCTCTAGAAAGCATTCCTTGAAAAGCCTGAACGGTATACTTTGTTTTATCCCTGGATAAAGATTACTTCCTCTTTCTTCTATATAGCCAATATCAGATAGGAACTCAAAAAGGGTAAGGTCGAGGTCCTGACCAGAGGGTGAGTTTTTCAGTCTGACGAGGATTTCAAACATTAACACATTATTTTATTGTAACACATATCTTTTTCCCATACAATTGAATTACATCATTTTCCACTGGAAATTCCGGGATCTTGAAAATTCTACATTCAAAATATTTTTATAGAATAATTAACTCATAGCCTTGACCTCTAAGGAGGACTAGGTAAATTTGATGGAAGAAGCGAGCGAAGATTCTGATCCAGGTGGCACGCCTGTTTTCCGTGCCAAGTATTTAGAGCAGCTCTTCTCCTTCAAGAAAATTTTTTTGAAATTTGAAGGTGTAAACCCATCAGGTACTCATAAGGATAGGGCTGCCTTAAGACATGTGAAGTATGCAATTGAGAAAGGGTATGATACAGTATCGATAGGTACTTGCGGTAACTATGGAATTGCTATGTCCTATTATTCAAGACTTTTTGGTTTGAAGGCAGAAGTATTTGTCCCCGAGAGATACCATACTCCAAAGGTTGAAGTGATGAGGCAAAATGGGGCCATTGTCAATGAGGTATCAGGGGCATACGAAGATGCAGTGGAAATGAGCAGAGATATTGCCCATGACAACAACTGGTATGACGCAAATCCTGGAAACGCAACTACAGACCTCAGCTATGAAGCATATTCAAGGATCTCTTACGAGTTATTTCAGCAATTCGGCAGGGCTCCAGATGCTGTGGCAGTTCCGGTAGGAAATGGAACAACGCTTGCAGGCATATACATAGGTTTCCTAAATTTAAAAAAGGCTGGTCTCACAGACAAAATCCCTAGGATGTTAGGTGCCAGCACTACTGGTGGTAATCCTATCGTCAAGGCCTTCAAGGATAAGTCTCAATTGAGGGACCTGAAACCTGAGAGTCTTGTCGAGTCATCAATAAATGAACCGTTAATTGCATCTCATGCATATGATGGTGAAATAGGGTTAAAGGCAATAAGGGAATCAAATGGATTTGCGGAATATATTTCAGATAACAAAATGATATACTACAAACGCCTGATAAAAAAAGAAATAGGATTGAACGTGCTTCCAGCTAGTACAGCGCCTCTTGAGGCAATTAAGAACACAATAAAATTTCCTGAGGAAAATTTATATGTTGCGGTAATAACTGGCAGGGCTTGATAATGGATAAGATAGTGGTACTCGCAGAAGGTGTATTTGGGAGCACTTATGGTAAAACTGCTCATGGTCTGGTGAGGTATTCTGGGAGATATCAGGTAGTTGCTGTCATCGATTCCAAGCTGGCTGGAAGAGACGCAGGAGAATTTCTTGAGGGAAGGAAAAAGAATATTCCCATAGTTACAAAGCTAGAAGAGGCAATGATCTATTCACCAAAATACATTGCGATAGGGGCAGCAACAGATGGCGGTTATTTGCCTCCAGAATACAGGAAAATTATCATAGATGCGATAAACAAAGGTCTCGGTGTGGTAAACGGTCTGCATGAATTTCTATCTGAGGACCCTGAAATTTCAAAATTAGCGAATGAAAAAGGAGTAGAATTAATAGATGTCAGAAAAATTTTCAGAGACAGGAAGTTCCCATTCACGGGTAAAATAGAGGAAGTAAGAGCTAAAAAAATAGCAATTCTCGGGACTGACAGTGCAATTGGAAAGAGGACCACTACTATTCTGCTGTGGAAAGAGCTTCAAAAACGTGGAAAAAAGGCAGAAATGATTGGAACTGGACAGACAGCATGGATGCAGGGAGTTGAATATGGAACTGTTATAGATGCAACAATTAATGATTTCGTAGCAGGAGCAATAGAGCACGAAGTAGTTAGGGCCTGGGAGGAAAGGAGACCAGATTTCATTCTGCTGGAAGGTCAGGGCTCCGTTGTTCATCCAGCCTATCCAGGCAGCTTCGAAATAATTGCAGCAGGAAGACCAGATGCAATTATACTTCAAGACGCCCCTGGAAGGAAGTTCCTTGATGGATTTGAAAATTATCCCATGCCTGATGTGGGAAGGGTAATTACAATATTACAATTACTTTCTGGGAAAAAGGTAGTAGCAATAACCTTGAACACTGAAAAAATGACAAAGAATGAAATAGATAAAATCAAGAAAGAATATGAAACCAAATATGGAATACCTGTTATTGAGCCACTTAATGAAATAACAAAATTGGCTGAAGTGGTGGAAAAGATTGAATAAAGAAGGGAAGTATGTATCAATAAACAATATTACAATCAAGGAACCAGAAATATCAAAGAGTAAAATAAAAATAAGTTATGTGGTTGATGGGGAAATTAGTGAGCTACTCATCAAATATTCAAGACCTTTGGATATAGAAGTAGAGGATGCAAGATTGATTTCAATAGCGCCACTGGTTAATTATTCCCTTTTTACCAGAGAAATAGAGGCTGAATTTCCAGTTGACAAGGAAGACTATAATTTTTTTCAAGAAATGATGAGAATTAACAGCACGGAGGTATACGTAAACAAGCTAATAAAGAGGCCTGAATTTTTCAAGAAAGAATTATTACCAGATAAACCTGATAAAGAAGAGGCAGAATATATCCCTAATATGAAGTTCAAATTTTCAGATGTTAAAAAACCGATAAAAGGTGGCGGATCTGTTGCAATTTTATCAAGTGGAGGAAAGGAAAGTCTTCTTACCTACGGTATGATGAAAGAAATAGGATCAGAAGTTTTTCCAATATATGTAAATGAGTCAGGTGGTCATTGGAGAACTGCAAAAACCGCTTATGATTACATGATGAAAAATGATCCGAATACCATTAGAGCTTGGACTACGGTAGACCGATTCTATAGAGAAATGAACCTAAGGGTGAGTGCGCTAAATGAAAGAGCATTAAAAATGTGGTCGGATACATACCCCATCCAATTGTTTATATTTCCAGTATACATATTTACAATATTGCCATATATTCGAGCGTTAAGAATTTCTTACGTTATGAAAGGAGATGAATTTGACGATCCCAGAAATATGAAACCAGAAAATGGTATAAGGCATTTCTACGGTATATATGATCAGACTATGGAATTTGATAAAAAGATCACAGAATATTTCAAGATAAAGGAATTTAACACCATATTTTTTTCAGCGGTCAGGGGCATATCCGGATATGTGGAAGAGAGAATCCTTTTCAGCAGATATCCAGAAATAGCTGCCCTTCAAAGATCATGTCACAGTTGCCATTATGAGGGCGGCAATATAGTACCGTGTGGAAAATGCAGCAAATGCAACGGAGTTCTCCTATTCTTACTAGCAAACTCAATAGATCCTGCACTTATTAAATACAAAAAAGAGGATATAGATGATTTTAAAAATAATTACAAGGACAGGCTGTATAGACTGGATGATGATGAAAGAGAACACTCAATGTTTAAATTGAGCAATGGGAAAGTGGGAAAACCTCATGAACACATTGAGAAAATTCATGACTGCATTGAATGTTGCGATTCTAATTATATTCCAGAAGATTTTAAAGATAAATTGATGAATATAATGAAGCATTATACAAACGGAATCACGAAATTAAAGAATGGAGAATGGAATTAGATATATTCCAATTCAATTTTTTTAATCTCATCTGAATTACTAGCTTTAGCATAATCCTCTAGCGGGTTTCTATTTAGATTCAGGAACTGGATGCCCCATGAAAAAACATTTAAAATTTTCAAGGAAATTTCTTTCATGTCCATAATGTAATATGCAGCTGCTATAGCCTCGGCAGTAGATAATTTATAAGGTTTTCCATAATTAACCGGGTTGGCAGCTAAAAGGTAAGGAAGAGACCTTACCTGATATCCCTTAAATGAATAATTTTCTATATTTTTCCAGGAAACATCCATTGCTA
Source organism: Thermoplasmata archaeon (assembly GCA_023256615.1). Taxonomy (GTDB): domain Archaea; phylum Thermoplasmatota; class Thermoplasmata; order Thermoplasmatales; genus JAGDXO01. The sequence continues at coordinate 55,379 of JAGDXO010000020.1, read as the reverse complement.
GAAGATACCTGAAGGAAGAATCATTCTTAGAAATCCTGATCTCTGAATCAGGATAAAGAACTATGGCACTTCTAGGTATAAACCCTATAAATTCAGCAAGATTAAGTCTCTTTAACTTTCTCGCTGTGCATTTCTTCGGATCATCCTCATTTTTATGAACTATTAGGGGTGTAGAGGAAATCATTTTATTGTTATATTATTTTTAGATAAATCTTTATTCAAATCCTTCATAATGAAAGTATGACAGGATCAAATATACCTGGATTTTATAAATTAAATCTTGAGGAAAGGAGAGAGTTCCTTAAGAAATTCTCAGATCTAACAGAGGAGGAAATTTCACTACTAAGGAATATGGGAGGTCTAGGAGAGAATCTTGCAGACCACATGATTGAAAACGTCATAAGCGTAATGGAGATACCGATAGGAATTGCCGTTAATTTTCTGATAAATGATAAGGATTATCTTATACCTATGGCAATAGAGGAACCAAGTGTAGTTGCCGCAGCTTCCAATGCCGCAAAGATGGCACGAGTTAAAGGAGGATTCAAGGCGGTATCATCAGAACCCATAATGATCGGTCAGATAGAGGTTAGCGGCATGAGCGATCCTTTTGGGGCCAAGTTCAGGATTTTGGAGAAGAAAAAGGACCTAATTGAAATAGCCAACAGACAGGATCCAGTACTTGTAAAATTGGGAGGAGGCGCTAAAGACATAGAAGTAAGAGTACTGGATGAAAAGGAACCAATGATAGTTGTACATCTTCTTGTCGACGTTAGGGATGCAATGGGCGCAAATGCAGTCAATACAATGGCTGAAACACTTGCTCCATATATATCCCAGATATCAAAAGGAAAAGTTAGATTGAGAATATTGAGCAATTTAGCTACATACAGGATAGCAAGAGCTTATGCCATATTCGATAAGGAAACTATTGGAGGTGAGGACGCAGTCAACGGCATAATTGAAGCATATAAATTTGCAATTCTGGATCCTTACAGGGCAACAACTCACAATAAAGGCATAATGAATGGTATTGATGCAGTCTTGGTGGCTACTGCTAACGACTGGCGGGCCATAGAGGCTGGTGCTCATGCCTATGCTGCATTGAATGGTTATACATCTATTACAAAATGGGAAAAGAATGAAGATGGTGATCTTGTAGGCTCAATAGAAATACCAATGGCAGTGGGGATAGTTGGAGGAGCCACTGCATCGCATCCAAAGGCTAAAATAATGAGAAAAATTTTAAGGGTTGACTCGGCAAAGGAGTTCTCCAATGTACTGGCTTCAGTAGGATTAGCACAGAACTTTGCAGCTATAAGAGCTCTCGCAATGGAAGGAATCCAAAAAGGCCATATGGAACTTCACGCAAGAAACGTTGCTATATCTGCTGGCGCTACTGGTAGTGAAATAGACAAAGTAGCTGAAGAGATGATTAAAAGAAAGGCAATCAGAGCAGATGTTGCATTAGAAATATTAAACGGAATAAGGAACAAAAATTAATGAATATTTAATGTATTTTTATCATTTTCATCATACACATCCCTCTCTCTTATTATATATATCCCGTCATTTGAATCTCCTCTGAACCTGGTTCTAACTTCCCAGAATCTTCCCCATACATTAAGTATAAACTTAAGATTGTCCTCATCAATCTCTTTATTATCTCCCTTTACCAATTTGAGGAAATCAGAGTCTTCAATGATATCTTCCTGGAGAGATTCAATATACTTCATTATCAATGACCTCAATACCACCCTATGGCTTACTGGAAATTGATTGATAACATCAAGTTCATTTTTGGTCTCATCTATGATCTCATTGATGAAGACCTTTTTTCCCTCAATCCTTAAGGAACATACTTCCCTATCCCCAATTTTTATCATAACTATTCCATCTTCCTTATTTTCATTTACCTGTTTAATCAATGTTTCAAATTTTTCGTCCTCCAGTGGTATTTTAAGAAAGGTCGCGATAGCCCTGTACTTAGGTACCCTTACATTTGGATATGCTTCATTCATTAAATGAATATGACTCTCATAAAATGATTAACTTTTAGTAATTATCAAAACTACGAATATTTAACCTAGTTACAGCAAAAAAATTAATAAATAGTAGATATGACCATTTGATAAACATGCAAAAGTTGGCAGAAGTTGACGTATATCATGATGGTGAATCTTTTAAGGTGGTAATTACTAATCCCAATGGAGACGAGCTCATACTTGAAGGTGATGAACTGGAAGAAATACTTGAGCAACTCGCGACCGAAATGTCCGACCGTTTCGGTAAAATATAAGCGGGGATAGCCGAGCGGTAAGGCGACGGCCTGCTAAGCCGTTTCCCTATGGGATCGAGGGTTCGATTCCCTCTCCCCGCGTTAGTAAGACTAAAACTCTAGGTTGTTTATAACTTTAGCAAAATACGCCCATCTTTTTTGTCATATTCTTCTATTGCCTTTTCGTATTCTTCTAATTTGTAAATTTTCCATATTTTGCTTTTCATATTATTTTTTAATACTATATTTATAAGTTCTAACATTTCTTTCCTTGTCCCACCTGTTGATCCAATTATTGATCTCTCGCCTGTATACAGATATGCAATGTTGAGCTTTCCTTCAACTCCAGTGAATGTGCCGAAAGTAACCAGCCTCCCACCTGCATCCATATAACCCAGGTATTTATCCCAGAACTCCGAACCAAGTGAATTTAAGATAACATCTACAGTCTCTCCATTCCATGGCTCGGCACCAAGGTCCTTCAGCCACTCCTTTCTAGAAATGTAGTAAACCCTTGCTCCCAAATATTTCGCGATCATCAGTCCATATATCCCAGTATTGCCGGATGCACCTACTACCAAAATACGCTCATTACTCTTTAAGTTTGCAAGCTTTAAAGCATGATAAGATGTCAATCCGCCTACAGGCAAGGATACTGCATCTTCAAAACTCATGCCATCAGGTATTCTGATCAGATGTTCCTCGTCTGTGGAAAAGTATTCTGCAAAGCCGCCATTGGAAGTGACGCCTATTATACCGCCATTTCTGCATAATTCTTCTTTGCCTTCAAGGCATTTATCACATGTTCCATCAAATATTCTTGGAAAAATAATAACTCTCTCTCCCTTTTTGAATTTTTCGGATTTTCCAGGATCGCTTATAGTACCAACAAATTCTGCCCCAGGGATATGAGGGTATGGATTTAATTTATAATTTGTCTTCCCCCTGATTGTATTTATGTCCACAGGATTAAGACCTGCATATGCCACCTTTACGATTATTCCATTCCTAGGTTCATCTATATCCTCTATCCTCGTATTTATTAGCCCGCCTGGCTCCCTAATGACTACAGCTTTCATGCTTAGTTTATTTTCTTCCCATATACAGATATTATGCTTCTCATTCCCAGTCCTGTATAGAATTTATGAGCTACAAGATTCTCTGTGGGGAATTCAACAGTGAGTACAGAGCATCCTTTCTTTTTCTCCTTCTCAACTATGGCATCAATTAATTTTCTCCCCAAGCCACCTTTTCTGAACTCCGGTAGAACATATAGTTCAGTTATTCTTACCTCCTTTAGAGGTTCATAGAATATCCTATCATTAACATCTGCCATTACAATTCCAACTATCTTATTTGAACTTTCTGCTATCATAGCATCCCTTGTCTCGAGTTTTATTGCACTTTTCAGATATGATACCACAGATTCCTCTATTTTTTCATTCAATGAAAAAAGTGGATCGTGTTCTGAATTGAATTTTTTAAGTCTTACAATCAAATTCGCAGCCTCTCTAACATCTTCTTCCTTTATTTCTCTAATCTTTATTTCCATACTCATTTCACCATCACCTCTATTAATTCGTCTTTCATGAGTTTTTCTATCATCATCCTGTTCTTGGAAATAATCTCCCTTGCCCTTTCAAGAAATTCATTCTTAGATAATTTGATTCTAGCAAAATTTTCCTTTACAGCACTATCTGCAATTGTTGCAGCAACCCTGGGGAAAACCTCCCAATCTTCCATAGTCGGTATGATATAATTTGAATTAAGCCCCCTTTCCGCTGCAAAATTTGCAAGTTCCTGGGATGCTTTGACAATCATGTCCTCATTAATTTTCCTTGTTCTTGAATCAAGAGCTCCCCTGAATACTCCTGGGAAAACTAAGCTATTATTTACCTGATTCGGGAAATCCGATCTCCCAGTTGCAACTATCTCAGCACCATTTTCCTTTGCTTCGCTTGGCCATATTTCCGGTACAGGGTTGGCAAGTGCAAACACTATTGCCCTCTTATTCATTTTTCTTATCCATTCACCCTTTATCACACCTGGGCCAGGATGTGAAGCGGCTACCAATAAATCAGCTCCTTCCAGTGCATTCTCTATATTTCCCTTCCTTCTTTCAGCATTGGTCTGGATACCAAGTTCATATTTCCACGGATTGGTGATCATAAGATTATCCATATCCTCCCTTTCTGGATGTAAAATCCCCTTTGAGTCCACCATTATTATATTGTTTAAATCAAATCCTGCAGCCTTGAACAACTTTACTGTCGCTACATTTGCTGCCCCAGATCCAAAGAAAACAATTTTTGAATCCTTCGGTGTTCTTCCTGTGATTTTTAATGCGTTAAACGCTCCTGCAAGTGTAGCTCCTGCGGTTCCTAACTGATCATCGTGCCACACAGGGATATTCATGCTCTCTCTCAGTGTCTCGAGAAGGTAAAAACATTTTGGAGATTCTATATCTTCCAAATTTATGCCCCCAAAGGCAGGTTCAAGAGCTCTTGCGACTTCTACCATTTTTTCCTTTTCATGAACATTAATGGGGACGGGTATTGCATCTACTCCTCCGAGATATTTGAATATTAGTGCCTTCCCCTCCATCACAGGTAAAGAAGCTTCAGGACCAATGTTCCCGAGTCCGAGAACCCTTGTACCATCAGTTATAATTGCGACTGTATTCCATCTCCAAGTCATCTCGAAAGATAGGTCTTTATCCTGAGCTATTTTATTGGAAACAGCAGCAACTCCTGGAGTATACCATATGGAGAAATCGTCAAGACTGGTTATAGGAACCTTAGGTAGAGTTTGTATTTTCCCTTGAAAATATTTCGAATTTTTTAAAGCTAGGTCATTATAAATTTCTCCCCCACTCTCACCCTCGTTTCTCATACCCCTGAATTAAAAGAAAGTTGTTAAATATTGTCTATTGTCATATTAGGGAAAATATTTAAATAAAAAACATTTCCATAATCAATGTCAGATATTAGAGATCAAATTGTAGATGACCGGGGGACAATAAAAAGGCTGCAGCTTATATTCCCCGGTTATCACGGTTACAGGGTAAATGAAGATCTCCGGGACGCGGATATATATTTAAAGGATGAACTTTATAAAAAAATGCTATCCATAATAGATATTATAAAGAATGGTGAGGCAGGTCTGGTTTCAAGTGCAAACTTCAAGGCTTTGGAGTCAGTTGGAAAAATAAGGTCTGAAATACAGATGCTTGCAGCTGACATAAAGCATCATACTGCTGGATATTCTGGAATATCAGCACCTATCAGGGTCAATGCAAATAAAATTTCCTCATTATATGATCTTGATATGCAGATATTTCAACAGATAGTTAATCTTAACGAACTTGCCAATAAATTTTATCAAGATGCAATGGGCGGGGTAGTAAATCCGGACTCAGTATCTCAGATAATGAATACTCTATCAAATATTAAGACAGTCAACGATTCAAGAGAAAAGTTACTTTATGGAGGGGTTTAAATGGTTTTTAAGAAAAACAATCCCGGCGGAATTCCACCTAATGGAGGAAGCGTTTTCGGTTCCATAACGATGGAATGGGAAGATCAGTTCAAGCAGGGAAATATAATGTGGAAAGTTCCAAGACTTATAAGGCTAAACGACAATATAGTTGTTAGAGAAGATGAAACTGCCGTTTTTTACAGGGATGGAAAGGCTATAGCATACCTTGATAAACCTGGAAGATTTGCTCTTACAGATTTGAATGCCCCAATTGTGGGAGAAATAGTAAAACTCCTTACAGGTATTCAGCAACAGGCAGAAGTTTACTATATTCAAAGGAGAATATTTGACGGAAAATTTGGCTCAAAGGAACCTTATGCCTTTAGGGACAAAGATTTCGGTGTTGTAATGTTAAGAATATTCGGAGAAATGAGGTACAGAATTTCCGATCCATCGATTTTTATAAATCAGTTTGTAGGAACATTTGCTGCTGAAACCAGTGCAGACGTAGAGGAAAGGATAAGAGAGCAGGTTGTATTGTTAATTTACAGTATACTGGGCAAGATGAAAGATCAGGGTATTTCCGTTCTAGATCTACCGTCAAATCTCATCAATATAGAGGAAGCAGTTCTGGCAAATTCCAAATCATCTTTTGATCAATATGGGATAGAAATCAACAAGATTTCTGGGCTTAACATCTCTTTACCTGATGAAGTCCAAAAGGCAGTAGATGCAAGATCAAGCATGCAGGTCCTCGGGGTGAATTACCTTCAATTCCAGGCGGGCCAGGCAATGGTGGACGCAGCTAAAAATACATCGGGTGCTGCAGGGGCTGGAGTTGGAATAGGGATGGGTCTGGGAGCTGGAGCAGGTATGGCTTATCCAATGGCATCAAATATATCTCAGGGAATAAATCAGGCACCTCAGCAAAATCAGGGTGGGAAAAAATGCCCTAAATGCGGAGCTACAGTCGATCAAAACGCTAAATTCTGTCCTGAATGCGGATATAATTTTTCTTCGGGCGAAACTATGAAATGTCCATACTGCGGTAAGGATATACCAAAAAATTCAAAATTCTGTCCTGAATGCGGAAAACCGTTAAGCCAGAAATGCCCAAAGTGCGGTACAGAAATACCGGCAGGGGCTAAATTCTGTCCTAACTGCGGTGAGAAGGTGGTATAAATGTATTGCAGAAAATGCGGAGCGCAAATTCCAGATGATTCATTATTCTGTCCTAAATGTGGTGCACCACAACAGTCAAACCCTCAATCTAACCAGGGGGATGCACAGGTTTCAAATGTCGGGCAGGATCAAATTCTAAAAGATATGAAATGTCCTAGCTGTGGAGCTCCACTGAGTCCACAAGCTGGAGAAGCGATGGTAGTATGCCAGTATTGTGGCACATCCATTTCTCTTGGCTCGGCTGGCTGGTCGAAAATTAACAAGCATTTTATACTAGACTTAAAGGTAAAAATGAAGGAAGATGCAGAAAATGTTGCAAGAAATTTCCTTGACAGGAGTATTCTGCATAAACATCTCTTTGAAAAAAGTACACTCAAAAAAATAGAGTTAATGAATGTTCCTTACTGGATTATAGATGCAGGATATACTGCACAATATAGATTCAAGAGAGAGGAAGCGCAACCAGGAGGTTTCATAGGTGTAGGAATGGGGGGGAGAGGTGGATTTGCAGGCCCAACTGTTAACTTCCAAACCGTAGTGGAATCAGGAACTGATGTAGGGGAAGTAAAATATCCAGTCATTGCCGTAGAAAGCCTCAATCAGTATCAGCCTCCAGATTACATATTTAATCTTACAGCAAGGAGGGAACTGAATTCTAGCGACATCTCTGGTCCAGTAAAGCTCTTAAATGGATACATAGGTGAGGAAAAAGCCAGAGTAGAGGGTAAAATAAGGTTACAGCAGTGGGAGATAAGAAGACTTCAAAAAAGAATTCATGGATTTCTTTCAGCAGAAGTAAATGTGGATATATCAGATGTGTTCCTCGTACATATTCCAATATGGTCATTGCTGTTTGAGCACAAGGATAAATCAATTCTCCTACTCATTGATGGTCATAACTCAATGGTGATGGAAGAACTCAAGGATTAAATGGTAAGATAAAAAATGTATTAAAATTATTTTTAAATATCATACAGCAAGGATGAAAGTAATAAATTACAGATAGGATAATATTATATAAATAAAATTCTCATACAAATTTTATTTCATAAGTAAATTTAAATATAATTTTAACATAATTTAAAAGTGCAGGAGACTGAGACAGCTGATTATTGCGAAGAAATTTATCCCGAAAATCTATCAGTAAAGAAATACAGCAGAAGAATGATGTTGGTTAATATTTTTCTTTTCTCCTTAATAAGTTATTTTGGGGCAGAAATTTTAACTGGGTCAACGAGTGTAGAGGGTATTTTAAAGTATCCAATTTCTGCAATAGAAGGAATAATTTTTTATGGATTTCAGGTATCAATTATAGCGGATATTTCAATCAGGTTTAAACTGAACTTCGGAACGATATACCTGCTAGGATTGATTTATGGAATTTTAGAGGAAGGTTTTGCATTATTTACAATGGAATCTACAGCAACGCACACTTTATGGCTTTCATTAATTGGTCTCAATGTTACCTGGACTATTTACATAATGCTCTTCCATGCAATTATAACTGTATGCTCTACAATTGTAATCGTTCACATAATTTCAGAAGATACATTAAGAGAACCATTTCTAAATGCCACTACCTATACAATAATGCTCCTTTCATTGGGAATAATCTATTATACCTTCATTTACGGCTCAATAAAGGCTGGAAGAACCCCAGAACCAATATCTTTGATAATTTTATTATTGATTACAACATTTTTAACGGTGGCCGCATTTTTAGATAAAAGAAATCATATTCTCAAAAACAAAGTTGGAAGCATATGGGTACCAGGAATTGATATATCACTAATTATGTGGGCCATTGCTCTGGGCGTTCCAATCATAGTAGGGAACAGAGTATCATGGCTGCTCGGACCAGTTACAATTTTTTTGGTCATATGCGTAATATATTTTTATATATTTTTTCATTATATGAATCCTGATATTAATAACCACAGAAGCTTGCTTCTTTTTTATTCTACTTTCAACGCAGTCTTGTTGTTATTTGGGACTTTCAACAGAACAATAATCAGTGACTTCCTGGCAGTATCAGGACTAATTTTTCTAATCTATTCAGGATTTAAAAAAGTGATATAGAACATCTTAAAAAATAAGAATTTATGTTCTTATTACATTATACAGCAATATAAAGCCAGCTACTGAGATAATATTTACAACAAGCAACGGTAAAGCAACATTGTATCCGAAACTCATTGAAAGATAAATGCTGCTAATTATTGAGGAAAGTGCATAAACCACCATGAATATTGAAAATATGAGTAAATTTTTCATCATTTTGGCTTTGGTATTTTTATAGTCCCTTAAGATTACTGAAGCTATTTGGATGAATAGTACGAGGTCTATGACACCTATTAAAATATTGGCAATCCACATAATACCTATCATATCTCTCCCCCTGCATCTGAATTATATTTTTCCACTATTTTATTTATAAACATCTTCATATTCTCCTTAATGTAAAAAATAGAATCATATTTTCTTTCATCTCCTTCCAATATATTGTTCTCCAAAAGCACCTTTATGTGATGTTCCACTGTTCTATAATTTAAGGTTAAACTTTTGCTCAGCTCATTTTTGTTCATTGGCGAATTAAGAAGTTCCTTTATAATTCTTAGTCTGGTTTTCCCTCCCTTTGATGCAAAAAATAGCCAATAAAATAATCTTCTAATATGAATATCCTCGATATTGACTTCATCAAATGCTATCCTTTTTGGCATTTTGTAATGATTAGTTAAACCTTTAAAAGTATAAAAAGTTGAAAATAATGAATCAAAAAAATTAAAATCATTCATGTAAACGGTCCCACTTGTGATAATGGTCCTGAACCTACGTTATCAAATATTTCATTGGTGATGTAGAAGTTATTGTTTGAAACATTGAAATCTATTGTATATAAAACATTGATGTAATCAAAGACAGAAGAATTTGAAGAACTTTGCACTATAAACTGTATATCAGCTGTTACTGTGCCGGATGTAATCTCCCCACCAGAAATGTTGACATTTATCATAGGAGGAGTCTCTGAATAGAACCAGATTGCTGACCAAGCATTAAAGAATTTACCCCAAGTACTCTGTATTTCTGAATAATTAGTGTAGTTTCCTGCAAGTTTGCCCCCTATCCAGGAAAGTGTTGAATTTTGGTGATACTGAGACATCACAAGGGAAATATTCTCTATTGCAATATTATTCCAGTGTGAGAAGGATGCATTCAGTAATGCCTGAGCCTGAAGATTTTCATACTCCTTCGCAGTATAGGATATGAAACCTGCACTGCTAATATGCCAGATCTCCTTCATTATCAGAGGGGTACCGTTAACATAAGAGAATTCAATGGTGTAATTGGTGAGAATTGAATTAACCTGCAAAGGAGTTTCCGCAGATGTTAGTACCCATTGGACCTGCGCATTGATGTAATATTCATTATTTATGACTGATAGTGTCGGGGGGGATAGAGTGTAGAACCAAACTGCACTCCAGAGGGAGAAGAATTTATTCCACGTTGCTGTAATATTCTGAATTCCGGTATGCACTCCTGATAGCGGGCCTCCGACCCATACCAAAGTTGCGTTGTTATTGTACTGCGGAACTAGTAGAGATACATTCTCAATTGCAATATAGTCCCAGTGTGAAAACGAATAATTCATTATTTTGTTCAATATCAGGGATGAATATTCTGCGTAACTGTATGATATAATTCCATGCGATTTAATGTCCCAGGTCTCATTATTTATAAACCAGCCCCCATTTGAATACACAAATCCCAGAGAATAGCTTATATTGAGATAATCCACTTCCAGAGGAGTTTTGTAAGAGGTCAGAACGAATTGAACTGTTGAAATAACAGAACTGGAATTTCCATTTATACTGACAGTCGGTGTAAAAGGTGTGTAAAACCATACAGCGCTCCAGAGTGAGAAGAATTTACTCCAGGTAACAGATATGTTATTAACCCCAGTGTATATTCCGGAGAGAGGGCCTCCAATCCATTTGAGAGTTGCATTATTGGAATACTGGGACATGACAAGAGAAATGTTCTCGATTGATATATAATCCCAGTGTGTGAAGGCATCATTGAGTACAACCTGAGTTTGGTTTCTTGACAATTCAGATTTCAGTGTCTGTATATTAGACTCATAAGATTTGATCGAGTTCTGCTGGGATAAATAATTGCTCTGAAGAACTGAATAATTTGAAAGTGTCTTGTTGAGTTCTGTGGAAAGGACAGAGTTTTGAGAATTTTTTGCGCTGAGCTGAGATTGCGAGTTCACGTATCCGAAAGCCAAAGCTCCCGAAATAATCAAGAGAGCAACAATCGGTATCACATATATCGCTTTGTTCATGGTTATTGATGTAGATGAGAGTAAATACCATTTTTCAAAATTATATACAAATTATGTACAAAACCGTTTTATCATTCGGTAAATTAAGGATCACATGGCAATAAAATTCAACGTCGATCTTTCGGGTTCTTCTACAAGAATGCTGAAGGTGGAAATGTCAATTCCCTTGAAAAAGGGAATAAAGGAGAAAATATCGATGCCGGTATGGGCACCAGGTTCATATCTTGTAAGGGATTTTTCAAGACACATCTCTAATATATATGCTCTCAATGGTAGAATAACTCAGCTCGATAAGGCATCCTGGGAAATTTCATCTGAAGACGATGTAGTAAAAGTTGGATATGAAGTATACTGTGATGAACTCTCTGTCCAGACATCCTATGCTGACGATTCACTTGTTATCATAAATGGAAGTTCTGTATTTTTTTATGTGGAAGGTCGGAAGGAAGAGGAATATCGTGTAATTTTCTCAAATAAGGCAAAAGGTGAACCTATAAGCGGGCTCCCAATGGAAGGCGAGGAATTCGTTGCTGAAAATTATGACACTTTAGCTGACTCACCTTTTATGTATGGCAATATAAAAGTTTTGAAATTCAAAGTCTCAGGGAAAGAACATTTTATATCCTATTATGGAAAAATGCTCAAGCCTGAAGAAAATGTATTGGATGATTTCAGAAAAATAGTAATAGAAGAAGAGAAAATATTTGGGGAATTACCTTACAAAAAATACATTTTTATGATTGTTCTTGTAACTGACGACCTTGGAGGTGGACTGGAACACAAGAACTCCACATTAATAATCTCTAATGAACACAGGCTTTTCAATGAATTTGAATACAAGCTTTTCCTGTCAACAGTTTCGCACGAATTTTTCCACACATGGAATGTTAAAAGGATCAGGCCGAAAGAACTGGGTCCTTTTGATTATACCAAGGAAGTTTATACAGACCTTTTATGGTTTAGTGAAGGGTTTACGTCTTATTATGAATGGCTCGTACTTCTAAGGGCGGGAATTGTTACCGAGAAAGAATACGTGGACCATATAATTGAGATGATAAACTATTACAATTTCCAGCCTGGTCATAAAAAAAGATCTGCTTCATCATCATCTTTCAATACATGGATAAAACTTTACAAGCCTGACGGAGACCTTATAAATAATTATATATCTTATTATTTGAAAGGAGAACTTATTGCATTCGCAATAAACAATGAGATTATAAAGGATACAGGTTTCAATAAAAGCCTGGACGACGTTTTCAAATCGCTGTATAATGATTTCAAGGGTGACGGTAAAGGAATTAGTTTTTCAGAGCTTCTGAAAAAGGTCTCAGACATATCCTCGCCCAGAGTATCTAAGATTCTTGAAAGGCTTGTTAACAAGACAGAAAATGAAAAATTCTGCGATCAATTGAAAGAACTCGGTTATGAGATTCATTTTTCCTATACCGATGGTAGGAATATTCCAAGAGGATTTACAGGAATGGTGCTTCAGAATAGTAATGGAAAGATTATGATCAGGTATGTTCTCGAAGATTCTCCAGCTTTCAAATCTGGTATATTAGCAGGCGATGAAATAGTTGCAGTTAATAATGAACGTTTTTCAGAATTTTTCATGAGGGATTTTTCAAAGGAAATGAAACAGGTGAAGATAGAAGATTTAAAGGAAATTAAGCCTGATGAGAAAGTTAAAATTCACATTTTCAGGAGAAATACACTGAAAGAATTTGAGATGATAGCTGAAGAAGAACCAATGTGGTTAACAGCAAATAAGAAAGAAGATACAGAAATATTGAAGAAACTGGTTAGCGGTTGATATAAACTTTTATTTCATTTAAATTTTTTATGAATTCTTCTCTTTTTAGTACTCCGGTATTTACATTCCTGGGGCTTGGATGATAGGAACAAAACAATCTTATTCCTCCTATGTCATAAAATAATCCATTACCGAATTTTATATCCCTCGTGTTGTAGCCCTTATATTTGAGATAACCTATATAAGAATCAAAAGCAATTTTGCCAAGAACCAAAACTGCAAGCAAATTTTTTAAGTTATCGAGTTCGAAATATAGATATCTGGAACAATTAAGTAGTTCCTCTCTTTTTGGTTTATCTCCTGGGGGTACACATTTTAAGGCTGCAGTTAAATAAGTATCTTCTATAACCAAACCATCATTCTTTGATACAGAATCCTGTTTATTACTCAACCCGACAGCATACAAAGAAGAAATTAGAAATGAAGCCGTTCTGTCACCTGTAAATATTCTTCCTGTTCTGTTACCTCCGGTCGCTGCAGGGGCTAGGCCCAGGATAAGTAATTTCGCATCAGGAGAACCGAATCCCGGGACAGGTTTACTCCAGAAATCTTCTCCATAAAATCTTCCAGGTCTTCTGGCTACTTCCTCTCTAAATTTTACAATTCTCGGGCACAATTTACAATTAATCATCTGATTATTCATTTCTTCAATTGAGGAAAATTTCATCAGTCACTTACCTCCGTATTTATCTGCAATAAATTTAAGGAGTTCCCTAAATTCAATATAGGAAGTCAACCTGTACTTTGCCTTTGTAACACCGTCTCCCACTTTTATCGTGATATGGTCATTTAATAAAGCAAATGCCTCCTCGTCGGTGTTATCATCCCCTGCAAATAGTATATAGTCATCCTTGTCTATCCGTTCCAGGATCGCTTTTCCCTTATTCACGCCCTTGATCCTGAATTCAAAAACATATTTCCCGCTATATAATTCAAAATCTTCTTCATTCAATTTTTTCATGTATTCCTGGAAACTCTCAATCAAGTCCCTCCTAATATTGAAATAATGGAATTGCACCCCACCTCTCTTGTCATAAACTCTCACGCCGGGGAATTTTTCCGATAAAAATGAATATTTTTGTGCAATCATCGATGACTTTTTAACATAATAATCAAAATTTTCAATATTTTTTATGCTTCCGTTCTCATCCACAAATTCAGCTCCATGCATGGCTATTACATTGTAGCCTCCCCCAAGTAAGCCTAATAGATCATTAAGGTCTCTTCCTGTAATAATATATAAAGGAAATATTTTTTTCAACCTATCGAGTAATGTTATAAGATAATCATCTGCCTTGGCAAGTTCAGGAGAACTGACCAGAGGAACCAGTGTCCCATCGTAATCTAGGAAAAGCTTTGTTATCATCTTCCCATCCATAATAATATCAAGTATTTTTTCAATCATTTTATATTCATTCTCTTTTTTTATCATTCTTTTCAAAATTACGTCATCGTAAATGTAAATTATGTAAAATTAAATTGATTAAAATTTATTTTTTTTATTGGGGATAAAAGGAAATATTTTAAGTATTGGGAGTGATATATGAATAATGATTCAAGAGCAGGAATTTACCCAAAATAAATCAGTGCTATTTATTTCCGATGACACCATACGAAATAAAATATTAAGAAAAAACTACGAATCTAATAAAAAAAAGTCACTTTATATATCACTAAACAATGAATTGCAGACTATACCTCTTTCCTGCTTTAACTCTTTTCTGTATAATCTGAAGTATATGGAAGATAACATAAGTCCTGAAAATATAGCAGATAAGCTTAGCTCAGAATTCAAGACCATTTACATACAAGATATCCAATTTATAGACAGTGAGTCCCTCAAAGTCCTCAGAATCTATGGTACACAGGGAGGTCATCATGTTCTTGCATCTTCGACAGTCGAGGGGATTCTCAAGAATTCTAAATCAATAGTTGAAATTGTAAATCTTGGTTTTGAGATAGAATATTATGGTAAACAAGGAGAGAATTTCTACCCGATTTCCTTTATCCATAGCATTTCAGGAAACAAGGGAGACGTTAAGTTCAACGTCATTCCAAGGGATATCGTGGAAAGAGATGATATTCTTAACAATCTAACAGAAGAAGAAGTGGAAACTATTGAGGAAACAAGGGAATTTTTATATATAATTCCATCTTCATTTATAAAGGGCAATTATCCTGCAGCATACAAGAGGATGTACGATCTTGTTAAAAGAGGAATTTTTAAGGAAGATACATACAACCTAACTCCCATAGATGCTGAAATATTGGCTGTGTTTGGTAAAAGATTGACAGACAAAGGAAAAAATCTTATGATTTCTTATTCAAGAGAAGCTGATTCCAAGTTAAAAAACAAGATACTGTCGGGCATACTCTATTATAAAGCTGGGGTATGGAACGAGAGTGCCTCTTCCCTCAGATTTGTTATTAATGATCTCTTCAGGAAGAAGGATTACCTTGATATAATCAACACAATGGAAACACTTATGAAAATATCGGAGCTTACAGATAGGGATAATTATGTTTATGCAGTATCTTTAAATTACGTTGGAAATACAAGAAGGGCCCTAAAGATTTTCGATGCCCTGATACAGACAGATTATTTTGAAAAAAATCCGGATGATATTGCAGAATATATAAAAATAATTTTTTATAGAAATGGTTTTGAAAAAGCTACAAAAATAATAGAAAATTATTCAAACAGAATGACTAAAGAAAGCCTTGGGAATTTATATCTGGATCTATCTGCAATATCAATCAATGAAGGGGATGAGGCTCATGTAGATTATCTGCTACAGAAAGCAGAGGAAAATCTTGGAAAGGGGAAAAAAGTGCAGTGTGAATATGAAAGATTAAGAGGTAATCTATGCTTGATGAGAAAGGATTTGAAATCTGCACTTTCTCATTATAAGAAAAGTTTTGATATCGCAAAAGAGATAGAAGATTTTGGATTAATGGCTAAGGCCGTAAATAACATAGGGATATTATATTCCCATGATTTAAAAATAACTGAAGGTCTAAAATATTTCGACGAATCAAGGAAATACGCGCTTGAAATAAAGGATTATTCGGGGTATTCGATAACTACTGCAAATATGATACCTCTTGCAATGGAGATGGGTGACGAGGATCTTTCATTTAAACTGCTTAAAGAGATTGAATCAGTTCCAAGGTTTAACAGGGATAGTATAGCCCTATCTAATGCCTATTACAGCATTGCAGATATATACCTTAAAAGAGGTGAAATATCTGAGGCTATGGAATATTTGATGAGAGGTATAAATTATTCTTTGGAGAAATTGAATAATTATGAAATTTCTTCATTTTTATTCAAGCTTGCAATCTTGAAAATTATCATTGGGCAGGATCCAACCCTTGAAGTAGAAACTGCAAGAATGTATGGAGACAAATATTCAGAGGAATATTCGTACTGGGAATCTGAGCTGGCATTTTATCAAGGCGATATAGAAAATGCAAAAAAATTTGTTACGAAATCGTTCAAGGATATAGAATCCTCAGGTAACAAGGCAATATTACTTGAGGATGGCATCCGTCTTAATCTTTATGAAATGCTTCTAAATGGAAAAATATACAGGGAAGACATTCTCCATATAGATTCTAAACTTTCAGATATAAACGCTCTCAAGATAGTCATAAGATATTTGAGGAAAGAAATAGATTACAATATTTCTGAAAAGGAACTTCTCGCTCTTAACAGTGCATTTTATTATGAACTTGGAAGGGCGATTATAAGTGGAGTAGAAGGAAAGAGTTTCATTACTTCCTTTACTGGACTGATGAATATATATAATTCAACAAGGAAGTTATTCAATCATCAGTAACGAATTTATCAAAAGTGGTTTGCGATTCGCCAGATTTCTTATCCTTAAGTATGTTTTTCATCGCTTTTTCCTTCTTCCCAGAAATATAGAGATAAGAGACATCTCTGGAATCATTCATAACAAGAATTACGGCGAGTCCCTTACTGAACCTCCCTGTTCTTCCACGTCTTTGAATTGATCTGATCTCACTGGGTACAGGTTCATAAAAAATTACAAGATCTGCAGCAGGTATATCCAAACCCTCCTCACCCACCTGCGTTGCGACTAATATTTTTATTTCCCCACTCCTGAATTTCCCAATAATGTTTGATTGCTCACTCTGGGACATTCCATGCTCCTCGCCCCTCGAACTCTGTCCAATAAATTTCTCGCATGAAAAACCATTCTCCTTCAGAGTATTTTCAAGGATCGAGGCAGTTATTCTGAAGTGACAAAAAATTATCGATTTTTGATAATCCAACTCCTTAAGAATCTCTAAAATCTTATACATCTTAGGAGTATGAATCCGCATTGGTTGATTCATCAATTTCAATGCCCTCTCCTTTAATAAAGAAAATTCAGAATCATTGATGAATTTAAGCGAATTCTTTTCCTCAGACCTCAACTCATCTATATATTTGATAAAGGGAAGTACTCCTTGGGTTTCTATGAATTCCAGAAGATAATCCAAAATAATAGCCTGACTTCTGAGTCTGGCCACAGAATAGTATACCTTATTCCCCTGTTTTATCTGCTGAGATATTAACTCATTTAGAGATATGATTTCCTTTCTTGATCTGCCGCTAATACCAGGGAAATAATTTTTAATTTTGTTAATAATCCTGTCATATAGTTCCCTCAGGTCAGATACTATGTCTTTTAATTCTGGCGGCATATCAAGTCTAATCCATTTTATTTCAATTCCCTTTATATATTCCATAACATCCGGAGAATTTTCATCCCTAATTTCGAGGGCTTCTATTGAAAGATTCTTAATTATCTCGTCAATTCTTTCTTTCTCACCACCGGGAGATGCAGTAGTTGCAATTATCCTTGAATAAGGCGAAAAGTACTTAGCTATAGTGACATAGGAATAATCCCCAACTGCCCTATGAGCTTCATCAAAGATTACAACCTTTATATCTTTTTTTATCTCAGAGAACATATCAAGATCATTCTCTATTACCTGCGGAGTTGAAACTATTATCTTTCCATTTTGGTATATTTCAAATCTATCCTCTTTCCTAGTTTCACCTGTAACTTCAACTATATCATCTTCTCTCATTTTTAGAAATTTCCTGAGGCTCAATAGATGCTGTCTAACCAGCGGTTTTGTTGGGGCCAGAAATATTGCTTTTCCTCCGTCTTCTATAATTTTTGAAAGAGCCATTATGGTAATTATTGTTTTTCCAAGAGCTGTTGGAATTATTATTAACGTATTCTTTTTTATTGCGGTTGTAGCAATATTTATTTGATAATCCCTTTGCTCTATTAGTTCATCCCTTAAAATAGATGAAAATGTATTCACATATCAATATTGGTTCTTGCTTAAAAATCAATTCCCCAAATATTTTCTACTAATGAAATATAACTTGTTGTGTATATAATACTGGATCTTATCCTATCACTGGTCCTTTTGATAATATCCTCAATGCTATTCACCGAGTCAGTAGAACAGATTGGAAACTCTCTCAACTTTGCACACAGTTTTACAGGTGCAATCATCAGCCCTCTTTTCACCTCTGTACCAGAATTGGTGGTAATAATAATATCGATTGTAATTGTTGGGGGTGGGCAGGGATCCGATATCGCATCTGGTACGATTATAGGAGAGCCATTTATGGTTTCATCTTTAGGATTCTTTCTGTTATCGCTATCTTACATTATAGGGAGGAATAATTTTAAGTCTATCAAACTGGATAATGTTTTTTCCAGAACTTTTATTGTTCTATCAATTGTGTTTCCTATAATGCTTATTCCAGTTTATTTTCATGGTTTATTTTCCAAAATATTCTCTTCAATTTTATTAGCCTTGATATATATCTTGCTTCTCTCTTATTATAGAAAGAAAGGAACGAATATTTCAGAGGAAAGTGAGAAGAGGGAAAAAACTTTCTCTACATTAATTAAGCTATCAATAGGCTTCATCATTCTATTGATTGGTTCAGACCTACTTATCAAGACCATTAATTCGATTTCTATTTCCTACAGAATAGATGCCGAGGTTGTTTCAATTTTGTTAATACCAATAGGGACGATACTCCCGGAGACTATGAACGCAGTAATTTGGGCCTTCAAAGGGAAAATAAATTTGGCTATTGGGGCATTGATAGGAGAGGAAGTTCTTTTTGCAACATTCTATCCTATTATTGGAATATTGTTTACAAGGTGGCTAATAGATAGAAATGGATCGATTGCAATAATTCTAACGTCTGTGTTTTCTTTCATAACAGGAATTTTGATCTTGAAAAATAAGGGTTGGCAATTTTTATTTTTACTGTCATTCATGTTGCTAGGGATTTTTATAGGTATGGTATTTTACTAAATTATTGGTAAATCCAAATAATTAGAAAACATTAAAATATCATCTTTCAATCAGGGAGTATGAGAGAACTTATGCAGTTATCACTTTCGGATATTAAAATGGATCTATTGAATGGAAAACCTATAGTGATGTATGATTTCAAGGGGAGGGAAGAAGAGACCGATATGGTCTTTTACGGCGGTGCGGTGACATGGGAATCTATAAATATACTCAGGAGGGATGCCGGTGGCCTTATATGTTATGTTACTGGAAGTGAAGAGGCCAATGAAATAGGATTGAAGTTTCTAACTGATGAATGGAGAGATCATCCGGTTTATTCAAAATTAATAAAAAGACCAGCCTATGGTGATTATCCTTCGTTTACAATATGGGTGAACCACATAAGTGTTGGTACAGGTATAAATGATATTGACAGGGCCAAAACAATAAGAGAACTCCACAAATTAATAGAAATGAAGGATGGAAACAAGATGAACTATTTCCTGAATAATTTCTATGCACCAGGACATGTTCCGGTTCTTGCCTCTAGAGGGCTTGAAAACAGGAAAGGGCATACAGAACTGGTGACTGCATTGGCTGACAAATTGAATCTGCCTAGATCTATGGTCATTGCGGAAATGCTAGATAATGGGAAGAGTCTTTCAAGGGAAAAGGCCGAGAAGCTTGCAAAGGTAAGGGAATTAAAATTTGTAGAGGGAGAAGACTTGATAAAGGGGTTACTGTAAATGGTAAAACTCGGGGTAGTTGATACAACATTTTCTAGGGTAGATATGGGTAGGATCGCTATTGATTCGATAAGAAAGGAGGATCCAGATGTAGAGATAGTAAGGTATACTGTCCCTGGAATAAAAGACCTGCCTGCAGGTGCAGTAAAATTATTTGATATGGGTTGTGAGGGCGTGATTACACTGGGATGGGTAGGTAAAACAAAGTTAGACAAATACAGTTACCTTGCAACCAGCATTGGTTTAATACAGGCCCAAATCTTGAATCATAAACACATAATGGATGTTACAATTCATGAGGACGAAGTAGAAGAGGAAAAGCTGTTCTCGCTTGCGAAGGACAGAGCTACAAAGCACGCAATAAATCTGGTAAAGTTAGTAAAATTCGGGGGGGATGCCCTCACACCAAATGCGGGTAAGGGACTAAGACAAGGATATAATAATGCGGGATCTATCCTGGAAGAGGAATGATATTATGAAACTTGGAATAGTAGTATCAGAATTTAACTACGATATTACATATTTAATGGAAAAGAAGGCCCAAGAACATGCTGAATTACTTGGGGCTGAAACAGAGGTAGTAAAAGTACCGGGCGTATTTGACACACCACTTGCAGTGAAATTTCTATTGGAGAGAAGGGATATTGATGGAGTGGCTGTAATCGGAGCTGTAATAAAGGGCGAAACAAAACATGACGATCTCGTAATAAATCAGGCCGTAAGGAAACTTGTGGACTATTCCGATAGTTACAGCAAACCGGTAACTCTTGGCATAATAGGACCTGGAGCAACACACGAACAGGCTGTTGCTAGGATGGAGGAATACTCATCTAGAGCTGTAGAATCACTTGTAAAAATGCTAAGGGCATTGAAATCCATAAGAAATATCAAAAAATAATAAGGAAATCTTTTTTAATTATTATTTATAAGAGTCAGATGCCATATAATATAAAGGAAAGCGAGGAAAAATGGCGGGATTACTGGGCGAAGGAGAAAATATTCGAGTATAATTTTTATTCTGATAGACCAACTTTCAGTCTTGATACTCCTCCAAGATATGCTTCAGGAAAACTTCATATCGGACATGCATTCCATTACAGTCACATGGACTTTGTTGCTAAATACAAGAGACTGAAGGGCAATGAAGTGTATTTTCCATTATGCTTTGATGTAAATGGGATGCCCATTGAAGTCAATGTGGAAAAAAAATATGGGATAAGGATGAGGGATTATCCAAGGGAAGAATTTGTTAAGCTCTGCGAAAAGTTTGCAGATGAGAATATAGATGCAATGACAAATCAGTTTAAACTCTTAGGAGTAAATGCTGACCCATCGCTTTATTATAGAACAGATGGTGAATATTATAGGAAGCTGACTCAAATTTCATTCATAAAAATGTATAAAAAGGGTTTAATATATAAAGGTACGCATCCGGTTAACTGGTGTCCAAGGTGTGAAACAGCGATTGCAGAATCAGAGATTGTTTATGAAGAAAGGGATGTGGATTTAAATGAAATAATATTCAAAGGCGATGATTTTGATATAATTATTGCAACTACAAGACCTGAACTCTTACCAGCGTGTCTGGCCATAGCAGTTAATCCTCATGACAAAAGGTATTCAAATATAGTTGGTAAGGAAGTTGAAATACCAATTTTCGGAAGGAAAGTAAAAATTATCGCAGACCAGGACGTCCTTACTGATTTCGGAACAGGCGCTGAAATGGTATGCTCTGTAGGAGATAAGGACGATTTGAAGATGATCTACAGGCATTCACTCCCTTTCATGAAGAGCATAGACGAAAGGGGAAAATTAACAGAGATTGCAGGGAAATACGCCGGATTAGATTCTAAAGAGGCAAGGAAACAGATAATAGAGGAACTTAAGAAAGAGGAATTATTCATTGGCTCTAAGAAGATATCACATAACGTCGGTACTTGCTGGAGATGCGGTTCTCCGCTTGAATTTTTGCAAAAGGAACAATGGTTTGTAAAAACTGTTGAATTTAAGGAAGATATGAAAAAATGGGCCAATGAACTGAAATGGCATCCCTTGTTTATGAAGAGGAGACTGGACGACTGGATAGACTCTCTATCATGGGACTGGGTTATATCAAGACAGAGATATTTTGCAACGCCTATACCTGTTTGGACCTGCGAAAATGGTCACGATATAGTTGCGAACGAAGAACAATGCTATGTCGATCCTCTAATTGATGCTCCTCCATCTGAAAAATGCCCTATTTGTGGATCAAACCTTAAAGGTAGTGATGAAGTTTTTGATACATGGATGGATTCGTCCATTTCCCCCCTATTCAACACATTTTATGAGAGTGATGAGAAACTCTTCAAGAAACTTTATCCTATGAATCTAAGACCGCAGGGTCAGGATATAATAAGAACATGGGCATTCTACAGCATATTGAGATCCAGGCTTCTTACTGACAGAAATCCCTGGGAGGAGATAATGGTAGATGGTAATATTATGTCCCCTGATGGCAGACCGATGCACGCATCCTGGGGTAATGTTATTGACCCACTGGTTCTTTTAGATAAGTATGGCGCAGATCCTTTCCGTTACTTTACAGCGCAATGCTCTCTGGGTGAAGATACGCCATTTAAAGAAAGAGACCTTATCAGGGGGCAGAGATTCGTGAATAAAATCCACAATCTTGTGAATTTCCTTGAATTTTATGATAAGAAACAGACAGAAGAGGGAGAAATAAGGCCTGTTGACCATTGGATAATCAGGGAGCTTGATTCGACTATAAATGAAGCTGACGAACATATGGCAAATTACCAGTATGATCTCGCTATCAAAAAGCTGGAGGATTTCATATGGCATAAATTTGCCGATAACTACATAGAGGCGGTAAAACACAGGATGAATCAGAAGATAGCTTATAACATAGTGTCCAAAGTATTGTTATCATCAATCATAATGATAGCTCCGATATTCCCTTTCATATCTGAAGACTCTTACCAGAGGGTATTCAGAGAAAAGAGGAATAAGAAGAGCATTTTTGATGAATTATGGCCAGGTATTGAGACTTACAATGAACAAGAGGCAATTAAAGGTGAGAGTACAATAGAGGCAATATCATTAATCAGAAGCCTGAAAGTGGAAAACAGAATTCCACTGAGTCTCGAAATATCAGAGGCAACAGTTTATCCTATAGGGAATTATGAACTGGATGCGGAAGATGTTAAAAATACAATAAGAGCTAAAGAGCTTAAAGTTATTAACAAAAGGATAAATGAGGAAATAATATCCATTAAGTTATCCCCAGAAATTTATACAAAACTTAGGGATAAAGCATCATCATTCCAAGAATATCTCCTGAATAATTTATATTTATTAAAACAGAAAGAGATATTTTATGAGGGCATGAAGATAGAAACAGACAAAATTTCATCAGTTAAGAAATATAGTGTTGAAGGCATAAACGTCTCCTGCGGCAATTATTTCTGTGTCTCTATTAGCATATGATAAATATTAATCTTAGAAGATGTTATAAAAACGATGCCAAAAAGAGCTAATCAATCAGAGGTCATACTTTACCTCTATGAGATATTGAAAAATGAAGGGGAAATTAAAGGAGAAATCAATCTATTAAGAAAACTTAAAGAGAAAGGCATCAGAATAACTCCTTTTCGATTAAGGAAAATAATATATGATATTCCTCAGATAGAAGTGAGTGTTCAGTTTTCAAAAAAATGGAAAATTATTAAGAAAAAATGTCCTGTATGCGGAAGCAAACTTTTCCCATATAAGGGAATGACACTGGAAGGTAAAAAAAGGGTACTCGGGTATAGGTGCAGGAAGTGTAAATTCGACTCGTTAAGAGATGGGAAACCATTAATATATAGTTTCAAATTGATGAATCATGATATCTGATATCGAGAAAAATTATATCATTCTTAAAATAGAAAAGGGTGAAGACATTGAGGAAAGTCTAAATCAAGTTATTGAAGATTATGCAATATTCTCTGGATTGGTTGTTTTTGGAATCGGTATGATCAAGGATCTTGAAATTGGTTACTGGAATGGGAATGAATACGTAAAGGAAAAAATGAAGGAGGCGGGAGAGCTAGTATCGTTCCACGGTTCTATAACGTCCAATGATCCAAAACTTCATTTGCATGCAGCTGTAGCTCTTTCTGACCACGTTATAAAGGGAGGTCACTTCTTTAGTGGAAAGGCAGATCCTCTAATGGAGCTGTACATACTTAGACTGGAAGAGATTGTTCTGAAAAGAGAAAAAAATGAGGCTACAGGTCTTAATGAATTGAATTTTGACTAGCATTCTGAGAAAAGTTTTTTTATTCTATCTGTTAAAAGCAATGTTCCTATAGATAGTAACTTGTTTTTATCTAAATCTATTGCAGTCATTGATGCATGCTTAATATCTATACCGTAGCTTTCCTTTTCATCCATTTCCAGAAAACTAGCTGTTACAGCTCTTATGGGTAAGGCGTGACTTACCAAAATATAACAACCATCAATATCATTCAATGCATTTCTCATCCTTTTTACCTGCGCATCCCAAGGTTCCATACCTAGGTCTTCCCTGTTCATTTTAGGAATATCCTCAATCCTGTATTTATTATATGGCCCAAGCCCTGACTCCCTTATCCTCTTATCTGTTTTTATTTCAAGATTGAGTACATCAGCGACAGTTTTGGCGGTCTGTCTAGCCCTCAATATTGGGCTGGAGATAACTCCATCAAATTTGAGCCCTTTCATCTGTTCAGCGGAGAAAAGGACCTGTTCAATTCCCCTTTCTGTGAGCGGGTGCTCATCTGGATCTTCTGTTATAATATTCATTACATTTGCTATGCTTTCTCCATGACGCATCAGTATTACTCTTCTGACCAACAGAATCAGCCCATTTACAGTATAATGTTATGAAATAAAATTTTATGGAATACTTTGTGACAAAATGTTTATGGTACTCAGGTCATTATAATAAATTTATAATTGATGGAATGGATTTTTTCATCTCTTGAAATGATCATACCCCGCAGATGTTACAGGAGTATTGTCCAAATCATAAACTCCACTCCCTTCTTCTACTGTGCCCAGGAAATAAAAATCATCTATCTTATCAGGCGAAGTGAATATCAGTTCGTAGTCTCCTCCGAGTCTATAACATTCCTTCCTCAGGCTGTCATCGCCATCCAGCTCACAAACGTTTTCCTTTATTCTGATACAGACACCACTTAGCTTTGAAATTAAACCCAGTGACTTGTAAATTCCATCTGAGTTGTCTATGCAAGAAGTTATGCGATATTTATTCATTTCCTTAAGTTCCCCTATTCTTGGCATTATATCGAGAACTTTTTCACCACTCTCAATATTTTTTCTCATTTTCATTATGGCATCCTCATTTTTTCCTATCTTTCCTGTTATATACACGTAATCTCCAGGGCGTGCACCGTTCCTCCTGAATTCCTTCCCTTTATCAACTCTGCCAATAACAAGACCTGTGATCGAGATGCTATCACTTTCCTTCAAATCTCCTCCAGAGAACTTGAGATTGAATCTTTTGCATTCTTCCTTTATACCCTCTGCTAATCTCAGAACATATTCCTTTTCAGTATGAGAGGGAAAAGACATGGAGACCATGAAATCCAAGCCAGTTCCATTTTTGGACACAACATCGCTCAAATTAATGTCAACAATGAATTTCCCAATTTTTTTTGGATCCCAGTCTTTCTTAAAATGATAATTCTCATTTATTGTGTCCATCCCAAGTATAATATAATAATCATTTAAATCGACAAAGTGGACATCCTCGTCCTCATTTTCTTCGCCAAATAATCTCCAGATCTCGGCAATGAGTTCTCTCTCACCTAATTCACTTATCTTCATACTTAAAGATAATTAGATTAAGTAAAAATAATTATCAAGTGTTGGAAGAAATTGAAGTAGATAATAATATATATTTCACTAAATATGGTGCAGCCTACTTTGAAGATATAGGAGCAGTAGCTATATCCGATATACATATGGGATACGAGGACGTTCTTGCAAAAAATGGAATATTCCTTCCAAGAGTCCAGTCGAAAATAATTTATGAAACCATTGACAAAATAATAGACAGATACAGCCCTGAAAAATTGATAATAAATGGTGACCTGAAACATGAATTTTCACACAATACTCCTCAAGAATGGAGTGACGTGCTTGAATTATTATCAAGAATATCCAGAAGAACCAAACCCATTGTTGTAAAAGGCAATCATGATAATTTCATAGCTAATATTGCAACCAAATTGAATTTAGAAGTGTTCGATATATATTCTGATGGAAGATATACATTTCATCATGGCCACAAAAAATTTGAATGGACTGACAAAGCTGTGATAGGAAATGAGCATCCTGCAATAGGCCTAAGAGATTCAGTTGATTCAGTGATAAAGCTCCCATGCTTTCTATATTTCAGGAAAGAAGGGCTGATAGTTCTTCCAGCGCTATCCATATATGCAGGTGGATCAGATATCCTTAAAAATGAGATATCCTCTCCAGTTCTCAAGAAAGTGCAATTGAAAGACGGAAAGGTTTATGGATTATGGGATTCTTACGGAATCATTGACCTTGGAACAGTTGGTGACCTTTCGTGATAGGTTTCATCTCTGCAGGATTCAATCCTCCAGCTTCACTAACAATGGAAGAAATAGATTTCCTTGATTCAAGCGATAAAATAATCGTTGATACGTTTACTTCCCCATTCTATTTAAAAAGTTATAAAAATAGGGATCTGATATTTGCAGATCGTGAGAAGCTGGAAAATTATGAATGGATATTTCAACTGGAAGGCCGAATAGCAATAATAATATCAGGCGATTCATTTTCAGCAACAACTCATTTTAATATTTACTCTGAAGCAGTCAAGAGAAATCTGGAAGTTAAAGTATTTCACAATGCGACAATAGTCCCACTTGCAGCAACAAGGCTGGGCCTTCAATTATACAAGATAGGGCCAGTAGTTTCTCTTCCGAGATTCTCAGAGAAATTTCATCCCACCTCTCCTTATGAAAAAATAAAAAGAAATAAAGAAATGAAACTTCACACAATAATATTACTGGATATATCACCGCCTATGACCATAAATGAAGCATTAGAGGAGTTACTATTGTTGGAAAAGGAAATGAAAGAAGGGTTATTTAATTCAACCACAAAGATTGGAGTAATTAGCTGCCTTGGTATGCCTGAGGAAACCATAAAATTCAGCACAATGGAAAGACTGCTATCAGAAAGTGGTTTGAAACCTCCACTTACAATTGTTATTCCAGGGGACCTGCATTTTCAGGAAGAAGAGAATTTGTCAATTTTCAATTTTTAATAGGATTAAAAATTTATCATAAAGATTTATAACTTTATTAGCATATACGAGTAAAGTAGGTGAAATTATGCAGTCAGCACAGATGGCGTATGACAGGGCCATAACGGTGTTTTCTCCCGATGGCAGATTGTTCCAGGTAGAATATGCAAGAGAAGCAGTTAAGAGAGGAACTACAGCCATTGGAATAACATACAAGGATGGAGCACTATTAATGGCAGACAAGAGGATAAAGAGTGGTTTGGTAGATGATAGAAGTATTGAAAAAATATTCCTTATTGATGGGCACGTAGGTGCTGCTACCTCCGGATTAATAGGTGACGCAAGGATATTGATTGATTTTGCTCGAGTACAAGCTCAATCTGAAAAAGTCACTTATGGACAGGAAATAACGGTTGAATCTTTGGTTAAAAAGGTGTGTGATCTTTTACAGCAATATACCCAGTACGGTGGAGTAAGACCGTTTGGTGCATCCTTGTTAATTGCAGGAATTGATGAAACAGGTGTTAGGTTATTTGAAACAGATCCCTCTGGTCTTTCAACAGGTTATAAGGCGGACGCAATAGGATTCGGAAGAGATGCAGCGATGGAAATACTTGAGAAGGAATATAAGGACAACATGAACCTAAACGAAGCTGTAGATTTAGCAATCAAGGCATTGAAGGCCGGACTTGAACAGGGGCAATCCCTTGGCAATCTAAGTGTTGGTCTTGTAACAAGGGATGAGAAGTTCAAGATCCTTT
Source organism: Thermoplasmata archaeon (assembly GCA_023256615.1). Taxonomy (GTDB): domain Archaea; phylum Thermoplasmatota; class Thermoplasmata; order Thermoplasmatales; genus JAGDXO01. The sequence continues at coordinate 27,102 of JAGDXO010000020.1, read as the reverse complement.
CTCCTGAAGAAACCAAGGATCTTATAGGCTCTCGGTGAGGAAATAAATGGTTAAGGTAGAGGACGCACTGGTTGCAAGATATGAAACAAGAGGTCACAGGTTTGAGATCCTTATAGATCAGAAATTAGTTGACCTTATAAAATCAGGAAAGGATGTGAATGTTGAAGAATATCTTGCAGCCGATGTAATTTTCAAAGACAGCAGCAAAGGAGACAAAGCCAGCGCGGAGGTCATTAAGGAAGTATTTGGTACTGACGACCTGGAGACAATAGTTAAAGAAATAATCAAGAAGGGTCAGGTTCAACTTACAACAGAGCAGAGAAGAAAAATGCTTGAAGAAAAGAAGAGGCAGATTATCGAAATAATATCCAGGGAATCAATGAATCCGCAAACAGGTGCTCCACATCCTCCACAGAGGATTGAAAAAGCAATGGAGGAAGCAAAGGTAAGGGTCGATCCTTTCAAGAGCGCTGAGGAACAGGTTCAAGAAGTCCTAAAGGCAATAAGGGTCCTACTACCTATAAAATTTGAGCATGTAAAGATGCAAATTAAGGTACCGGGAGAAGATTACGGAAAAGTTTATTCTGAATTAACAAAACTAGGGCAGATTCACAAGGAAGAATGGGGAAACGATGGAAGTTACACTGCATTGATAGAAATTCCTGCAGGAATTCAGGATGAGCTTTATGATTTCGTAAATAAGAAGACAAAGGGAAATGCCGATATTAAATTATTAAAATGAGGTGAGATATTTGGATACGACAACAAAAAAAATTGTATTACCAGGTGAAGAGATAGATTTACAGGGAATGAAGCAGGGAAATGGAATTTACCATGAAAATGGGAAATATTATGCATATCAGTTAGGGATGCTCCAATTCTATAATAATTATGTAAACCTTATACCGTTAAGCGGGAAATATTATCCAGTAAAGAATGACAAAGTAATTGGGAAGGTAATTGATATTGCACCATCTTTCTGGATTCTAGATATAAAGGGACCATATCCAGGGTTCTTACACATCAATGATACCCCATGGAAATCTGGAAGCGGAGAATTGAATAAAATAATGAACACGGGAGATACCGTATTCGCAAAGGTTAATGAAATAACAGAATCAAAGCAAATATGGCTATCACTGAAAGATAATGGACTAAGAAAACTTGAAGGAGGGCATATAGTTTCTGTGCAGCCAACAAAGGTATCGAGGATCATAGGAAAAGGTGGCTCGATGGTCAATATGATCAAAGAAATCACGGGTGTTAAAATACAGCTTGGTCAGAACGGAATAGTATGGATTGACGGAGAACCAGACAAAGTTTTATTAGTTATTAAAATCCTTAAATTTATAGAGGATCAGGCCCATACAAGCGGGCTTACAGAAAGAGTTAAGGAAATTTTGGAAAAGGCGAGGTGAAAAGTATGAGTATGGTTAGTAATATAAAACTAATTGATGAGAATGGGTTAAGAATTGATGGAAGGAAATTTAATGAGTTAAGACCAATAAAAATAGAAGTAGGTGTGCTTAACAGAGCAGACGGTTCCGCTTATATAGAGTGGGGCGGAAATAAAATAATTGTTGCCGTTTACGGTCCAAGAGAAGCATTTCCAAAGCACACTCAAAATCCTTCCAGAGCAATAGTTAATGCCAGGTATAATATGGCAGCTTTCTCGGTGGATGAGAGAAAGAGACCTGGACCGGATAGGAGAGCAATAGAGATAAGCAAAATTATAGGTGAGGCTCTAGAGTCTGCAATTTTTGTAGAACAATATCCAAGGACAAGCATAGATGTCTATATAGAGGTCCTACAGGCTGATGCTGGAACAAGAATTGCGGGTCTTACGGCAGCTTCAGTAGCTCTTGCAGATGCAGGTATTCCAATGAAGGATATGATTGTTGGATGCGCATCTGGAAAGGTTGATGGTAAGATAGTCCTCGACCTGAATAAGGAAGAGGATAATTATGGACAGGCAGATGTTCCACTTGCAATAATACCAAGGACACAGGAAGTTGTACTATTGCAAATGGATGGAAACCTGACAAGAGAAGAGTTTGAGCAGGCTATAGAAATGTCAAAGAAAGCCGCTTTATTTATTTCAAACCTGCAGAAGGAGGCTCTTCTGGCTAAATATTCAAGACCGGAGGAGAAGGAAGAAGTAAAGGAGGAAGCAGAGCAGGAAAATCATGGAGATGATGATCATGAGTAGAAGTTCGGATGAAATTGTGTATGGTTTAAAGAGAGACTATCTCGAGAAGATATCTTCCGGGGGAAATAGAATAGATGGAAGGAAATTTGATGAATACAGAGAAATAAAGATCACGACAAACTTTGTCACGAGGGCAGAGGGATCTGCTGATGTTAGACTTGGAAACACGAGAGTTCTAGTTGGTGTTAAGATAGAGCAGGGTGAGCCATTCCCAGATACTCCTAACAGTGGAATTCTAACAACGAATGCTGAACTGATTCCAATGGCGTCTCCTACATTTGAATCCGGACCGCCGAATGAAGATTCAATTGAGCTTGCAAGAGTTGTTGACAGGGCCATCAGGGAATCAAAAATGATAGACCTGGATAAGCTGGTAATAACTCCAGGAGAGAAGGTATGGGTCGTATTCATTGATATCCACGTTCTAGATTATGATGGAAATCTGATAGATGCAAGTACAATCGGTGCAGTTTCAGCTCTGCTAGAAGCAAAAGTTCCAGCTTCAAAAGTTGGTCAGGAGGATTTCCAGCTTCCAATAAATCACATACCCGTAATGGTAACGATGGCCAAAATAGGTTCTAATATAATGGTGGATCCTAGTCTTGAAGAGGAAGAGGTTGCAACAGCAAGAATCTCAGTTGCTACAGATGAGAATGGTGATCTGGTGGCAATGCAGAAAGGTCTGAGTGGATCATTTACTGTAGAGGAAATATTTAAGGCAGTCGATACATCTATAGAAATAGGAAAAGATTTTAGGAAGAGAGTATTTGGGAGATGATTCCATGACAAAGAGAACTAAGAAGGTAGGAAGCGCTGGCAGGTTCGGGCCAAGATATGGTTCCACAGTCAAGAAAAGATGGCTGGAAATGGAAAACCTCAGAAAAGACACGTATATGTGCCCAAGATGCCATCATGTATCGGTTAAGAGGGAGCATTCAGGTATTTGGCAGTGCAGAAAATGTGGATTTGAATTTGTGGGTGATGCATACTCACCAGAGGTTGATAAAGAATTCAAGAAGGTGAATCTGGAGAATGTTTAAATGCATAAGGTGCGGTAGGGAACTGAAGGATGAAAATGATACCGCACAATTTGAATGCGAATGCGGGTCTAAAGTGTTCGTTAGAATACCCGCTAATATAGTTAAAACCATAGAAGTTAAATGAATGAACGTCTGCAAAAATTGCCAGAAAAGATTGAGGCTTGAAGAGGACATAATAACTTTAGACGCTGAAAATTGTGAATTATGTTGTGGCCTTCTAAACCATATAAATGACTATTTTAATATTTTTTTAAATGAAACAAAGGAAATAGAATTTTCAAAATTTCTTCTTGGCGTTGAAACTATTGATGAATGTTTTAAAAGGGACTTGCAAACTGTTGCTAATCTTTGCCCAGAATGCAGAAATTTCAAACAGGAGTTCACATTTCAGCTTGGTGGGCGCATAGAAGAAGTTTTAGGCAAGAAAGTAGATTTCAAGGAACCAGAATTAACATTCAAAATAAATCAGGAAACAGGGGATTATAGTATATGGATAAAGCCTATTTACATAGCAGGAAGATACAAGAAAATGAGAAGAGGCATCCCACAGTCCCCATGGATAAATTCTGCAAAAGGACGTGAAGGTGAAAAATCAATCTCTGAATATATAGGAATTTCAGCTTTGAAATTATTCAGAGCAAAAGACTATAATTTCTTTGCGTCTGGAAGAGAGGATGTGGATGCTCTGATGCTTGGCAATGGAAGACCTTTTTATGTGGAAATTTCAAAACCATTGATAAGATCAGCAGATTTGAAAGAACTTGAAACTTCAATTAAAGAATATTCCAGGAATGGAATAGAAGTTATAGGGCTTCATCTAGCTTCTAAAGAAGAAATAGAGGAGTTAAAAAATTCAAAGTATGACAAGGTATACGAAGTTGGAATATCATTGGAAAAAGAGGAAAAATCTATTGATGAAATTCTTGATAAAATTAGAAATATAGAAATTGAACAACAAACCCCGAACCGCGTCCTTGGAATAAGAAAAGATAAATTAAGGAAAAGGAGAATATATGAAGTAAATATACTGAAAAATGAAGGAAAAAGATTGGTATTGATTATAAAGGCAGAGGCTGGAACATATATAAAGGAATTTATAACAGGCGATAATGGTAGAACAAAACCGAGTATGAGTGAAATGCTAGGTGTAAATATTCAAATAGAATATCTTAATGTATTAGAAGTTAATTAAGGGAGGATAAAAATGGCAAAAATGTCGCATGGCCCGAGAGCCAAGACAAGATATAAGATGCGAAAGAAACATAGTGAAAAGGGGCCCATACCTGTGAATAGGCTAGTTAAGGTATTTGAAGTAGGGGACAGGGTAGCCATAGACATTGAACCTTCATATCATAATGGAATGCCTTTCAAGAGGTTCCAGGGAATGACTGGAGTCGTAGAGGGTACAAGGGGAACTAATTACGTTATAAAAATAAATGATAAGGATAAGGAGAAAGTTGTAATTTCACATCCCATTCATCTGAAGAGAGCGTGAATTAAAATTATGAAAGTAAATTACATCCCTCTATCAAAGGCAAAGGAATTGTTAGAATCGGAATCTAAGAAGAGGGAACTTACAGAACTGCAGAAATCAGCTTTAAATCACGCAACCAAATTTTCAAAGTTACCAGCTGAAAAGGCGGTAGCGCTTCAGGAAGAAATAATTTCATACGGTCTATCGGAACAGATGGCTGCTAAAATTGTTGATATTCTCCCTGCAAATATAGATGAATTAAGATCAATAGTTTATCCAGGTATTCAGAATCTGGATAACGAAATAGCTAACAAAATTCTGGAAGCAATTGGAAAGTTCAGGTGATCCGTTGGAGGAATATGCATACATTCTGGACATTCTTCCACAGGGTAGAATGGAAGAAAAGGCTTTCAAGAGAGTCCCGCTAGCTCTTGCTCTGGGAGAAAATGAACTTAAACTTTTCGAACTTGTTCCAAAGCAAGGCGCAGTAATGACAATAGGTGACAGGGTATACATTGGAAAGGATCTCGACAAGAGAGATAAAATAATGAGCGTGAGAAGGAGAATATCATATGAAGAATTGACTCCAGGAGCTCAGAATGAGCTTGAATATATAATTAAATCAATTATAGAATCAAACCAGCAGAGATTCGTGAATTTCTTCAATACAGCACAGCCAATAACAACGAGATTACATCAGTTGGATCTTCTGTATGGAATAGGGAAAAGTTTAATGTGGGAAATAATAGATGAGAGGAAGAAGGGTCCTTTTAAAGATTTCCAGGATCTGAAGACCAGGGTCAAAGGTTTAAGGGATCCCGAAAAAATGATTACTGAAAGAATATTAAGAGAATTGAAGAATAAGGATGAAAAACATAGGTTATTCGTTGCATTATAGGAAGAAAAATCATAAGGAACATAATATATGAGAACAGGAAAAACAACGGGCATACATTTTCTTGTTGATTCTGAATTGGCTGAAAGGATGGTTTCACTGGCAGATGTCCACAATAAGGATGTTTTGGAAATTGGTCCAGGACGTGGGGCTATCACAGCCCACATAAAGAATTATAAAAAATTATATCTTATAGAAAAAGAAAAGACATTTGAAGCTTATCTGAGAAATAAATTTCCAGATGCAGTATTGATAATCGGGGATGCGTTGAAGGAAAATTGGCCTCCATTTGATATTTTTATAAGCAATATGCCTTACAAGATTACCTCGCCCCTTCTGGAAAAATTATGGAATATGGATTTCCAGATGGCAGTTATAACTGTGCAGAAAGAGGTAGCAGACAGGTTGATAGCAAAACCGAATTCCAAGGATTATTCAAAATTGAGTGTAATGATGCAGCTTAAATTTGAGATAGATAAAAAATTTGAAATACCCCCTAATAAATTCAGCCCGCCTCCCAAAGTTCAGAGTACAGTTTTAACTCTAAGAAAAAAAATTGTGAAAATAGATGATGGATTTCCAGAATTTTTGAAAGTTTTATTCTCCCAAAGAAGGAAAAAAATTAAAAATATAATAAATACAGAAAGATTCAAAGATAATAGACCGGAAGAACTTACCATTGAAGATATACTTTCTTTATATTATGATTTCAATGGGATGAAATAATCTTTATTATATCATTATCTTTTAAAATATATTCCTTCCCAAGAATACGCTTACTTCTTCCATTTATTGCCCTTATGAAATTATTTCCCAAATCTGTATGAATCTTAAACGCCAGATCAAGTGCAGTGGAACCATCCCTCATCAATAATGCATCTGGAAGAACATTACCAGCTTTATCCGTCCAATGTGTCTCATCTTCAACTGGGTATACCACTATCATCTTCAGTACGTTATACACTAGCTTTTCAATGGCCTCCTGAACACCTGTGCCATTATTCTCCCTTATGTATGATCTTACTGCTTCAAGAGCATTAATCTGTTCTTTATTCAGTTTATCCTCTTTCAGTATCCTGAAATCTTTATCTCCTGGATTATACTCGATAAGGCCAGCCTTTGCTGCCCTTCTTAAAACAAGTTCATAATCCCCAGAAACTACTATAACCCCTTTCTCAGTAAGTTTTTTTCTTTCATCAGGAGTCATTTTATCTCCCTTCGTTGCGACAATGATGCCTGGTTTTGACAGAGAAATAAGCTCTTCTGCCAAATTTTTTGTTGAGTCATCATTCCATTCCCTGAGGTTGGAAGGCACACCTGCCCTTTTCAATGCAACAGAAACTGTTTTTTCATCTATTCCGAGCCCGGAAACCTTGGTAGCAATAAATGTTTCAATTTTGCCACCTTCGCTTTCAATCTTCCTAAGTCCTTTTATCAATCCGTCGGAAATAATTGATGATAACCAAAGAACTATTTCCTCGTGAACGAAATTAGAATCATCAAGAGGGTCGAACTTTCCATGTCCTACAAAATTACCATTTCTGTCAAGAGATCCAGTACCATCTATAACCTGAATAAATCCGTCCGCTCGCCTAAGGTCGTCGAGAAATTTATTCCCCAATCCTTTTCCCTCGTGGGCACCTGGCACCAGTCCAGCAACATCTATTATCTCAACAGGAACCATCCTTACTCCTTCGTTGCATTTTCCAAATTTGGGAGAACATTTCCTACCTATTTCCACATGGGGGCATTTTGATCTGACATATGTGACTCCCTTATTCGATTCTATTGTGGTAAAGGGGTAATTCCCTATCTCTACCTGATTTTCTGTTAATGCAGAAAAAAAGGTACTCTTTCCAACATTCGGTTTTCCTATGATGCCTACAAGCATACTCATTCTATATCTGCCTCAACAAGGTCATAACCCCTGGGACATTTATTTGCTCTAACTGATAGAACCTTTATCTTGCTTTCATCCTTCACTAAATTTAAAATACACTCATCTGCAAAAGGACACTCATAATAATCACATTTAGTATGTTTGTAGGTTATTATTGCACCCTCTTTGGCCATCTTTCTTTGAATCATTATAGGTTTCTTCTCTTCCTGTACCTCTACAGTATATACTTTGTTACCCTCATGAATAAAACAATTATGCTCCTTTCCCCTGATTTTTGTCACCTTGTAATAAGAGTTCACATTAAGATTATAGCAAACATTTCTGAGATTACAGGTACTGCATTCTTTAAGTGGGGAAATGAACTGGAAGGTCGATCCTTCTTTGTTAAGATATTTAGGAACCAGTGTAATTATCATTTATAAAACCCCTGTTATTCTTAAAGCCTCCCTGGCAGCATTCTCACTCAATCCATTCTCCCCCAGAATGGTATACCTATCTGGCCTTATTTTATGAGCCATCATTAAGGCTTGAATGGCATCCTCCTCATTCAATCCAACCTGATCTATCTTCACGGGGGCACCGATCCTCCTCAAAGTGTCTCTCACAAGAATCCAGTCTCCCCCATGTAAATACATAGATATTATGGTTCCTATCCCACACAATTCACCATGTAAGCCATTTCCTTTTTTTATTGCATCTACAGCATGCGCAAACATGTGCTCGGAGCCTGAGGCCGGCCTGGATGAGCCGGCAACACTCATAGCAATGCCTGAAAAAGCTATTTGTTTCATGACAAACCATACACTCTCTTCCAAGTTTGGTTTTATCTGTGAAGCATTATTTATTATTTCCTTAGCTGCAAATTCAGCTATCATATAAGCGGAACTGCTAATTTTTTCACCCTTCAATCTATGGGCTAAGCTCCAGTCCTTTACAGCGGTCAAATTCGATAAAACATCAGCTGCCCCAGATGCCAGAAACCTGAAGGGTGATTTTACCATTATTTCTGTGTCTGCCACTATGGCAACGGGCATTGTTGCTTCCATACTTACTGAAATCTCTCCTTTTTTAATCGATGCTCTTGGGCTGGCAACTCCATCGTGACTGGCAGAAGTTGGAACTGAAATGAAATAAAGATTAAGATCAAATGCACTTTTCTTTGCAATATCTATCTTTGTCCCCCCACCCACTCCTATGATTACTTTGGCTCCAAATTTCTTCGTTTCTTCTTTTACATACTCAACATTTTCTTCAGTGGCATCTCCAGTTATAATTACATTAGTCTTTATACCATTCTCTTCTAGTATATCGTGGGTCTTCTTTCCAGCCATTTCGTAGGTTTTCTCTCCGGTCACAATCATAGCCCTATCTGCATCAGTTATCCTTTTGAACACTTCGTAAATTTTATCAATTGCCCCATGACCGCCAATTACGTCACGGGGTAATATCATCTCTGTTAATTTTTCAAATGGCACAAGCACATATGTAATTTCAATTATTTATCGTTTCCCAAACATGCAGATATTGATGTACGAAGAGGGAAGGTTTTATGCTTCACCTCTTTCCCTTCTCACGTACCTTCATCCCATGAATTGAGATATCTTATCTGTTCTTCTGTCAAATGATCTATGTTAATGTCATAGGATTTGAGGTAAATCTCTGCTACTTTTTTATCTATTTCAGACGGCACAGGAAATACTCTTCTTTCTTTTGGTCTCATTTTTACAATATATTCTGCTGTAAGGGCCTGTATTGCAAATGATAAATCCATTATCTCCACAGGATGGCCCTGCCCAGCCGCAAGGTTGACTAATCTTCCATCTGCAAGAACATACACCTTCTTTCCAAATAGCTCATGAACCTTTACATTTCTTCTGACCTCCCTTCCAATAGAAGTCCCTTCTATCTGATTCATAGCTATTTCGTTATTAAAGTGTCCAGCATTTGCCAGAATTATCCCATCTTTAGCATTCTTCAGATCATCGAGCGTGACAACATCTTTCATTCCAGTTGCAGTTATAACAAGATCAGCATTTTTGATAGCCTTTCTCATAGGATGAACATCGAAACCGTCCATATGTGCCTCTATTGCCTTGATAGGATCTATCTCCGTCACACTAACAATCGCACCCATACCCCTCATTCTGGTCGCAATACCTCTTCCGCACCATCCATAACCCGCAACTACTATTTTCTTCCCTGCCAGCACAAGATTTGTTGAATTTATTACCCCATCAACGGTGCTCTGGCCAGTCCCATACCTATTATCGAATAAATGTTTCATCATTGCGTCATTTACATCGAACATGGGAAATTTCAAGGCTCCAGCTTTTTCCATATTCTTTAGTCTAACTACCCCCGTGGTTGTTTCTTCATTGCCTCCGATTATATTTTCAGATCTATCTGCATGATTGTGTGCTAGGGTAGTCAAATCCCCGCCATCATCAATTATTAAATCGGGTTGCTGGTCAAGCACCTTATTCAGATATTCATAGTACTCATTAGTGTTAAGGCCTCTTTTAGCAAAGACTTCAACTCCATAATCGTTCTTTAATGATTCTGCAACTTCATCATCAGTGCTGAGAGGGTTGCATCCAGCTATCCTGACATTGGCGCCTCCCTCCTTGAGCGCAAGTACTAGAGCTGCAGTTTTGGCCTCCAGATGAAGAGCCATTGAAATTTTCATTCCCTTGAAGGGTTTATTCTCAGCAAAATCCCTTTTTATACTATTGAGAACAGGCATCCACTGGATCGCCCATTCTATCTTATCCTTTCCACTCATATAAGACAATAATTTCAATTATTAATTATCTTTTTATTGTCAACAGGAAACCGTCACCTAATTTCTCCACATCACCAAGCTTTGTTTTTATCACTTTATCAATCCCCTCCATCATTGAAATTCCCTTGTCTCCTACAAATACAGGTGAATAGAATATTGTGATTTCATCCCAGAATTCTGAATTTATAAAGGAAGTAAGTACAGATTTTCCTCCCTCAATGAGAACCTTTGTATAACCCATTTCATTAATATTTCTCATCAAACATTCCATATCTGGCCTGGGAGAATTGCATCTTCTTATGATGATCTCTGCCACCGAATTTTCAGGTAATGGCCTATCAGGAGTGCCAATTCCCGTAATTATGACGACTTTTCTCTTATAGTTGAATATTCTCGCGGAAGCATTAATTCTTAACTTTGAATCCAATACTATTGCATCCGGAATATTTGAAGATTCAAAGTATTTTGGATTAACCACAAGCTTTGGATCGTCATTATTGATGGTGTTTATCCCAACCAGTATTGCATCGGATTCTGATCGCAACTTGTGTACTCTTTGGAGGTCCAAAATATTAGAAAATTTGTATGGAATACCTCCTTCGAGTGCAATCTTACCATCTAATGAGCATGCAAAATTAATGTGGATATAAGGCCTCACCAAGAAATATGTAAGTAAATATTAAAACATTTTCTAAAGAAAATGGGAATGGTCTTATAAATAATGAATAAATACGGAGATATGGAAAATGTTGGTTTTATCGGCTTAGGCAAGATGGGTATCCCGATGGTTAAGAACATTATGAATTCAGGTTATGATATAATTGTCTACAATAGGTCAAAAGATAAAACTGAACAGTTTAAGAAGAACGGCGTGAATATAGCCAAGAATCCCAGGGAAGTTGTTGAATTCAGTAAATATACCATAACAATGTTAACAGATTCAGAAGCCGTTAAATCTGTATTTTATGGGCAGGATGGAATTCTAAATGCCCTCGGACCAGGTAAAATATTCATAGATATGAGTACAATTTCTCCGCAAGTATCAATTGAATTGGCAAAAATGGTTGAATCTAAAAATGCAGAAATGATAGATGCACCTGTTACAGGTTCAGTTCCAGCTGCTGAAAAAGCTGAACTGACTATTATGGTTGGAGGAAAATTCGAAACTTTTGAAAAGACAAAGAAGCTTCTATCATCAATGGGTAAAAATATAATATATATTGGCTCAAACGGATACGGTCTGAAAATGAAGATGATAAACAATATAATACTTGGAGCAAACATGGCAATTCTTTCTGAGGCCATATTATTGGGGGAAGCAAACGGAATTGATCCTGAACTTCAATTCAGAGTTCTTTCTACAGGATCTGCATATTCCAAGGTCATGGATATAAAAAAGGAAAACATAATAAAAAATGAATTTCCTCCAATGTTCAATCTGGAACATGAAATGAAAGATTTAAACTATGCAATGGAGATGGCCAAGAGTTCTACTTTTCCACTGATAATAACATCAGAAATATCCCAAATTTATGAAATAGCGTCAAAAAAGGGATTGGGAAAGCTAGATTTCTCTGCAATTTATAAGGCGTTGAGATCTGTCTATGATGAATGAGCAAATATTAATTAGGGAGACCTAATTACCGATCAATGAAAAACAACCCTGACGATTACATTCTAGCAGTCTGGGAAATTGAAGAAAGTTTCGGAAAGGTGAATGAAAAGGATGTAGCTTCAAGATTAAATGTCTCCCTACCAACTGCTTGGGAGGCCTTGCATAAACTATCAGATGAAAATTTACTTACAATAGGAAGGAGCGGCATATCTTTCACTCCGAAGGGTAAAATAATCGCCGCCAATACAATGAGGACCCATAGAATAACAGAATATTTTGCATACTCATTCTTGGAAGTTCCGTGGGAAGAATCACACGAGGCTGTTATGTATCTTGAGCATGGATTTACTGGGAAAATGCTGGAAACTTTATACAAAAATATGGGCTTTCCTAAGAAATGTCCTCACGGCAATCCTATTAATGTTATGGATTTACTCAGTGAAGAAGATTTAACAAATGTTAGAGATGGATCATACGAAATTGAAAGGATTGTATATGAGGATAGGGATTTTCTAAAGAAAATTGCGGATTCTGGTTCTAAGCCAGGAGAAAGAGTCAAGATTGAAAGAAATGATGAATATTTAATCATTTTAGGACAAAATGGGGAAATTAAAATGGACAAATATCTCGCAAGAGGTATCAGGGTGACTAAATAATGAATAGGAAGATCCTAAAACTCCTTCCAATCCTTGGGCCAGGATGGGTAGTGATGATGGCCGATCTGGATTCTCCATCAATAATAACTGCTGCCCAATCAGGCGCTCAATACCAGGGGCACCTAATAGTTTTTCTGCTATTTCTCGCATTTCCTTTATTCCTAGTCCAGGATACCGCTTCAAGAATAGGGGCAGTAACAGGGAAGTCCCTTGGAAAAATAATAACGGAGAATTTCGGCCATAGGTGGACAGTATTTGCTGTTGCTTCCACGGCAATAATAGATTTTTCAGCCTATGTTGGTGAATTCGCAGGTGCTGCAGCTGCGAGTGTTCTTCTTGGGATTCCAGTAATTATAACAATCATTGTGATACTTATAGTGCATTCAATCATATTATTTTCTGGTAAATATAATAAAATTGAAGTTATACTCGTATCTCTTTCATTCGTACTCTTCATATTTGCAATACTTGATCTATTCGTGCATCCAGAAAGAAATGTAGTTTCTGGCATGAATCCAATAGTATATAACAAGAATTTCATTTTCCTAATGGCAGCAAATCTAGGTGCAGTACTGATGCCATGGATGTTATTCTACCATCAGGCTGCTGATGTAGACAGGGGAATTAACCTTTCTAATATGAGAAGAGAAACTAAGGGGACAATAATAGGTGCAGCAGTTTCTGAAATTCTAATGGTTTCTATTGTAATATTCGCATGGAAGATTTCAGAGAGTCATTTTGATTCAAATAACCCTGTAGGTGCTGTGGGAGCTTATCTCTATTCTATTATGGGCCCAACAGGACCTTTCTTATTTGCCATGGGCCTTATTGTAGCCAGTTTACTGGCCTTAATGGTCATATCTATGAGCATGAGTTATTCAGTGAGTGATGCATTGAAAATTGGAGGGAGTTTCAATTCAAAATATAAAGAAAATAGACTTTTCTATAATATATATCTGTTTGAGATAATACCGGGGGCAATTATTGTCCTCTTCTTCAATGACTTTATTCAGATTGCCCTCAGCATAATGGTGATAAATGCAATAGTCCTGGCATTTCCACTGATGGCAGTAATAAAGATATCATCATCCAAATCTATTATGGGTAAATATGTTATAACAAATCTCAGAAAAAGTCTGCTATACCTAATACTCATTGGATCAATAGCCGCAGGAATAATTTCATTCTTACCATAGATAAGGAAGGTTTTGAATATTTAATGTAATTAACATATGTGATAATTTCACCAATAGATTACAGATATGGCCGGGATGAAGTGAAAAAAATTTTTTCTGAGGAAGCTCGACTATCATATATGCTGAAGGTGGAAGGCGCTATAGCTGAAGCTGAAGGGGAACTTGGAATTATTCCAAAAAAGGATGCAAAAAATATTGCAAAGTATGCTAACACTAAATTTGTGGATATAAAAGAAGTTAAGAAATTAGAGAAACAGATAGGACACGATGTCATGGCAATGGTAAAGGTACTAGCGGAAGTCTCAGGCCAGAGTGGGGCATTTGTCCATTTGGGTGCAACATCAAATGACATTAATGACACAGCCACCGCACTTCAGCTGAAGGATTTTTATTATATTTTAGAAGAAGATTTATTTAGATTGGGGAAATCATTAAGTACACTTGCATATAAATATAAGAAAACTCCAATGATGGGAAGAACGCATGGACAACATGCACTACCTATAACTTTTGGGTTGAAAATATCGGTGTATCTGAATGAGATAATGAGACACATTGAAAGGGTAAGGGAATCAAGGAAAAGGGTAATTGTTGGGAAATTTATGGGGGCTGTAGGGACAGGTGCAGCCTTAGGGGAGAAAACAATTGAAATACAGGAAATTGTAATGAGAAAGCTTGAAATAGGATATGAAGAGGGACCAACTCAGCTTGTAGATAGGGACCGATATGTTGAATATGTATCCATATTATCCTCCATAGCAACTTCTCTTGAAAAATTTTCAACAGAAGTAAGGAATCTGCAGAGACCAGAGATAGATGAAGTACAGGAACCATTTGATGAAGATAAGCAGGTTGGCTCAAGCACAATGGCTCAAAAGGTAAATCCTGTTGTTTCCGAAAATATATCTTCTTTGGCAAGAATAATAAGAGGATTTCTAAACCCAATGCATGAATCATCAATACTCTGGCACGAGAGGGACCTAACAAACAGTGCCTCAGAGAGATTCATTATTCCATATACATCTGTTCTCATAGATGATATATTGAACAAGATGTCAAATGTTTTTGAGGGGCTTAAGGTAAATGAGAAAAAAATGCTTGAGAACTTATTGAATGATGAATTGGTTTTGGGCGAAGCATACATAATGAACCTAGTAAGATTGGGTTATGGAAGGCAGGAAGCTCATGAAATTGTTAGGGAAGCATCTATGAAATCTAGGAAGACAGGAATGAAGCTTAAGGATCTCATTGAAGAGAAGACAGGAAAAAGATTGGATGACATTAATCCTTTAGATTACACAGGAAATTCTATCGCGATTACTGAGAAGATATTAAAAAGATTTGAAAGGCTGAATGGTAGGAAAAAAGTTAAACCTAACCAATAATTATACATTCAGATGGGTTCTCTGGAGATAGACCTTGAATTAATACAGAAAATAAATCAACGCCTTAAAATAAGATCTGCAGGCTTTATAACAGTATTGGTTGGGTTAGTGCTTGAAATCGCATTTATAATTTTTTTAATAATCTCAGAGGGATTATCATTTAATAGTAATTTTTTCCCTCTATCGCTTGTGATTTTTTCCATAACATTATGGTTTATACTTTATTATTCGGTATTCCAAATAATAGATTTAAAGGAAGCCAGAGAATCTAATTATATAGGAATTAAAAAAAGGATTTTTGTAAGGGCCAGGAAAAGGTCGAAAAATTTCATTATTATTTTTATAATTATACTGGTAATATCAGTTATAACATTTCTGCCATTCAATTCTACGAACGTCTCAGAAAGATCATTACATCAGGGAGATGTGATCTATTTTGCAAATAGCTATGATTTTGCGGCCAGAACAATCAAAAGTATAGGATTTAATGGCGGAGGAAATGTAATTATATATCAGAATGGGAGTTCTGTCCCAATAAATCAGATTGACGTAAATGGTAATATTGTATTGAATCAATCACTTCCAGATGGATATTATGAGTTAGTGGTTGAATCGGGGTCTGTGAACATATACCTATTTTATGAAAACTCGTATGTCCCTTTAATTATAACTATGCTAACATCAATAGTAGGTATAATAATAATCGTAATTACCAACTCTTTAATATCAAGAAATAGCAGGCTTATAGGATAGAAATAAATCCATAGACCTAATATCTGAACATGGAATCTGTTGGCAGATTTTGCTTTTATTACGATAAAGGAAAATGCTACTTTTTGAGGAATGATCCTTCCGAATGCAATCTCTGTCCTAACTTTATATCCTTCAAGAAAGAAAGCATTTCATACGCTAATAGCGAGAAATTACCAATAAACTATTTTGATCTGAAAATAAATAAGGGTGATGGGGATACCCTTCAACAGACACTGATTAAATTCGAGGAATAATTAATTGCCATAATATAAGGAATAATACGGAGAGGCCTATTACTGCAACTATTGCATTCCTCAATTTTTGGTTTTTCTGAAGGGAGGGCATGTTTAATAATACATATCCTCCATCAAGAGGAACCAATGGAAGTATGTTGGTAAGTCCAAGAGCGAAATTGAGCCAGAATAACCAGTAAAATAGATACTCCATATTTAAGACTATTATATTGGCATTGAATGAACTCTGTAATACGGCAGGCAGGGGGAGCTCATAGTGGAAAGGCAGTCCCAGATAGACGAAAAAGCCAAGCAGGCCAGAAGAAAATGGATTTCTCAATAAGCTGATATAAGAATACTGATCGAATAGAGACAATCCCATAATAGAAACATCGATTCCCATGAAAGGGTAACTTTTTGAAATTCCCGGTGAACTATCACCCGCTGATATCAAATAAGAATATTTGGAAGCCAGAGTAACATTATAAGAATATATAGAATTTTTATAAAATGTTTTAACAAAAATTGTTTGTCCTGCCTGGTATCCTGAAAGAATATTCTCAAAATTTGTGATATTGGTTATTTCTTTTCCATTTACGCTCAAAATAATACTTCCCGTCTTAATTCCAGCCTGCTGGGCAGGATAACCAGCTACAACACCTGTAATGTATACACCATATGTAACATTCTCCTTTATAAGGTTACCATCTCTGTTTAGAAGCACAGAAACATTTGTTCCAGGAGTAAATGAAAGTAATGAGAAAGTACTTACATTCACAATATTTATGTTACCTACCTTTTCTATAATATCTCCTGGGAGTATTGAGGGGGAAAGAGAAGACTGAACAGGAGCACCCGATACCGGTGTAAATGAGTATGCGAGCACTATTGCAAGGATAAGAAAAATGACAGCTAGAGTAACATTCATTCCAGGGCCAGCGGCAAATATTTTCCCCCTTGTTTTAGAATCTCTTTCTTTCATAACATTTTCATCGGGTTCTACAAATGCTCCTACAGGAATAATGAACCACAGTAAACCAGTGCTTCTAACTGGTATATTGAATCTCCTTGCTGCAATACCATGTGCGGCCTCATGTAAAGCCACTGCAATTATCAGTCCCACTATTCCGAAACCTACAGGTATCACGGGGTTTATACCAGGTAGGGCAAGTGCATATGAAAGTGGCGGGGCAGCACTCTTGGGAATTGATAATATGAGAAAAGCCTCCCAGATTAATAGAACTACTGTCAGTATTCCAAATATAGGCATTGCATAATAGAAAAAAGTAACAAAATAATCCCAGAACTTTGTTCTAGAGACCTTATCAATTGTTTTTACACCTGCTTGCGTCTTAATCAGTAAGGCAGGACCATAAGGTGCGAAATATTTTTTGACCTTCTTGATTAATATGTAATATACAATAATCCAAGCGATTATTAAGTATATCAGTAAATCTATCAAAC
Source organism: Thermoplasmata archaeon (assembly GCA_023256615.1). Taxonomy (GTDB): domain Archaea; phylum Thermoplasmatota; class Thermoplasmata; order Thermoplasmatales; genus JAGDXO01. Next base: position 9,500 of record JAGDXO010000020.1, on the reverse strand, counting down.
TCACGCGGGGTCATTGAAATTTAAATATTAACTATTACTGTTATTAAAAAAAATTACTAAATACCTAAAATTTATCTGGAATGATGGAAGCCAACTTAAAATGGGTTGAAGGACTGACTTTTATCTCTAAATCAGGGTCAGGCCATGCAATTGTTATGGATTCGAGTACATCTGAAAAGAATTCCATAGGGCCTGCGCCTACTGAATTATTACTTCAAGCACTCTGTGGTTGCACCGGAATGGATGTAATCTCTATTCTCCAGAAAATGAAAGAACCAGTAAAAGGTTTTGAAGTTAACGCAATAGGTATAAGGGCAACAGAACATCCAAAGGTAATAACGGATATAACACTTGAATATGTGGTATACGGCGATGTAAATCCCGATAACTTCCAAAAGGCCATAGATCTGTCCCAGGAAAAATACTGCAATATTTCTATAACTCTCAAAAGGGCAGGAGTAAAGTTTGATATAAGAAAGGTCATTAAGCAACAAAGTTAAATAAACCACTAAATTTTACCTAGGAGAAATCATGACATGGCAAGATCAAGAAGTTAGAGAATTAAAAGAGAATAAATATATACTGATAGATGAGGAGCCGTGCAAAATAGTCGAAATTACAACATCCAAACCAGGGAAGCATGGTGAAGCTAAAGCCAGAATAGTAGCAATAGGTGTATTTGATGGTCAGAAAAGAAGCGTTGTTTATCCTACAAAACATAAGGTCAAGGTTCCAATAATAGAAAAGAAGACAGCTCAGGTTCTTAGTATATCTCAGAATGAAGGTCTATTCATGGATATGGAAACATACGAGCAATTCAATCTTGAAATACCTGAGGAGTTCAGGGATAAAATAAAGAGCGGGACAGAAGTAGAATATTGGGAATCTATGGGAAAGAGGAAGTTAATGAGGGTATAAATGCCTTCAAACTTGAAGTTCTGTGATTCCTCCGAGGACTATGACTCCTCAAAATACGTACTTTTTGGGGTACCTTTTGATGCTACTGTATCATTTAGACCGGGAGAAAAATTGGCTCCTAACCGGATCAGAGAAAGTTCGTACAATATAGAAAGCTATTCTCTATTTCACGATTATAACGTGAAGGATGCAGGAATATTTGATTTAGGAGATATATCAGATTACCACGATCCACAAGGAATGCTGGATGAAGTGTATGGGATAGTAGATCAGATTACAACAGATAAAAAATTCCCAATTATGATAGGAGGGGAGCACAGTATATCAACAGGTGCTTTAAGGAAAATCAAGAGCAAGGTCATTTTTATCGATGCACATACTGATTTCCGTGATTCATATATGGGGGAGAAATATTCCCACGCTTCAGTTGCACGAAGAGTGAGTGAAATAATTGGGAAGGAAAACATATTGTCAATAGGTATCAGATCAGTATCCCCAGAAGAAAAGGAAGAAGGAACACAGGATTATATCTCAAGTTATGAAGTAAGAAATAATTATGATGGGGCACTAGAAAAAATAAAGAATTTTGCTGATGGACCAATTTATTTCTCTATAGATTTTGATGGATTTGATCCATCATTTGCTCCCGGTGTTGGAACTCCGGAACCATTTGGAATAGATCCATATATAGTTCTTGACATAATGAAAATAATAAGGAAAAGAATAGTGGGCCTCGATATCGTTGAAATATCTCCCATTTACGATAATGGTAATACAACAATGCTAGCTGCAAGGATTATTCAAGAAGTTATAGCATCCATAGAAAGTGGAATGAATGTCACCAGATAGGTCCTATAAGGAAGGTTACAGGGATGGCCTTAATTATGCACTAATTTTAGCAAGGAAATATTGTGATAAGGATGACTTCATTAATCAGATTAAAAAAGAGCTAAATCCAGAGCAAAACGATAACCTCTTAAAGCTTGATTATGGGAAATCATACCTAATATATGAAAGGAGTAACGAGATAGGTATGAAGATTGCATCAAAGGTAGCAGTAGAAGGAAATCCACTTATAATAATAACTAGGGAGATACAAAATAACATAAAGGATTTAAAAAATGTTAAATATGCGTTAATATCTTTTGACGAAATTAATGGTGCCTTTAATCCCGGAGAACTCAGCCGTCTACAGGAATTTGTTTTAAATAACATTAAGGAAAAAAGTGTTATGTATATGGATTGTGTTGATTATTTTATTTCGATGAATTCTAACCAATCAAACGTGTTGAAATTTATATCACTGATTAAAGACAGAATATTAAAAACCAAGGGTATAATCCTGATATCCCTAAATAGGGATTCACTGGACAAAACAGCAATATCTTTCTTGGAGAAGGAAATAAAAAATATTATTAATTTTAAGAAGGAGGATTGATATAAATGGTATCAATTCTCGAAGGTGTAGGAATTTTGTGAGATGCCTTTCTAAGCGCCTCTTTAGCTTTCATCTCTCCAGATTTGGGTACTCTTATTATCATAACTACTGAGCCCATCTTAACCCTTGCAGCAGTTCCTACTGGTCTTCCAAAGGCCATACTCATACCACTTGATATACGATCAGCTCCTGCTCCTGTAGCCATTTTATGCTCCCTTATTACGTGATGAGGATATGGTCTTATTCTCATAAAGAATCCATTTTCCCCGAAATCCTTGATTAGCTGTCTGTTAGAGGTAATTCTTGCAGCTTCAAGTGCAGTGTGTCTAATCTGGCAACTCTCTTCAGCTACTAACCTAAGTTCTACGTCATAATTGCCATTAACATTACCGCTTACGAACTGCTGAATCCTGGGCGATGGAACTCCTCCCATATATTCCCTCTTTGTGTAAGCAGGTCCTTCAAGTCTTCTGTACATTCTGGCCGGTTTTCTTACCATGGAAATTACCTTTTACTGACAACAATTCGAAATATAAAACACTTATCAAATTTCATTTACCAAAAAATGAAAAGATTATTTATCCGTAAATTATGATTGTCTGGATCAGATGGAAGATTTATGGATTGAAAAATACAGGCCAAAAAAACTAGACGAAATAATAGGACAGCAGGTAGTTGTAGGAAGATTGAAGAGCTACATATCTCAAAAAAATATACCACATTTACTTTTTTCTGGGCCTCCAGGGACAGGAAAGACAACTACGGCGATGGCCCTTGCTAGGGAACTATTTGGAGAATCATGGAAAGAAAACTTCCTTGAGCTCAATGCATCAGATGATAGAGGCATCAAGATGGTTAGAGAGACAATTAAGGAATACTCCAGGATCATGCCATCAAATCCCCTTGGTTTCAAGATACTATTTCTTGATGAAGCTGATTATATGACAGATGAAGCTCAGGCAGCATTAAGAAGAACCATGGAAAATTTTACAAAAACTACGCGATTTATTATTTCATGTAACTATTCATCAAAAATAATAGAACCTATTCAATCCAGGACTGCGATATTCAGATTTAAAGGAATAAGTGGAGAGGATATGGTTCACGCATTAGAAAATATATTGAAAAAAGAAGGGAAGGAATACGAAAAAACATCACTCGAGGTTATAGCTGAAATGGCTTATGGTGATATGAGAAAAGCTATAAATATTCTTCAGGTTGCAGCAACTTATTCAGAAAGAATAACGGTAAACTCAATTTATGAGGCTGCTGGTACAGTTCATAAGGAATGGGCCCTTCAGGTTATGAATTTTGCATTGAAGGGTGACATATCAAAAGCAAAGGCATTACTGGAGGACGCTGTAATAAAGCAGGGTATATCAGGACAGGACATAGTTGAGCAATTTCATAGAAGTTTATATGATTTGACTATAGCAGAGGATTTGAAGGCCGACATTCTTTATTATCTGGGCGAAATAGATTTTAGAATCTCAGAGGGCGCCAGGGAGCTAATTCAGTTAGAGAGTTTTTTAGGATATCTTTATGGGAAATCAATTAAGTAGGTTTGATGATCTTGAGCAAAAACGGAAGTATATATGAAAGAGAATTAAAGGGAATATTTGGAGGAGATGAACAAAAATTAGGGACTATAGGATGGCTCTCAGAAGTGATGAAGGAAAGAATATTGAAAAGGCCATTTTTAGTTGTAAGAGCTGCCGGTAGTCATGGATATGATATAATTGTTATAAGAGATGATATTAGTTTACCTGTGGAAATAAAAAGTTCCAAAGAAAAGGTTATTAATTTCTCCTCATCCTCAAAAAGGTCACAGATCCAGGCAGAATCTTATTTAGAGATCTTGAAAAGAACAAAAATTATGCCTCTTTATGCCTTCAGATTAAAGGGTGTAAAAGGAGATCCGTGGAGAATATTTACATTCAGTTTTGAATTTGGAGGACGATATAGATTATTATCAGAAATAATTCCAAAGATGGAAATAACAAAATCAGGATCATTTATTCTAAAATGGGAATCTGGACTACCACTTACGTCACTTTTAGAATATCTCTTTTAAACAAATAATATTCAAAAAAATATGGAATTTTAGAACTAAGTTTAGATCTATACTGCCCCGATTTCTAGCTCCTTTTTCTGTGACCCTCTTGGATACTCCATTCCCCTCTCTATTTCTTTATACTCAACAGTTTGCGGGGAAACCTTATCTATTATATATTCAAATGCGGTCTCTGCCTTTTCAGTAGGACCACAGGTAAAAATATCTAATGTCACAAGTCCATATTCAGGCCATGTATGGAAACTTAAATGTGACTCAGCGATCAGTATTATACCACTAACCCCCTCTGGAGTAAATTGATGATAGTGGGATCTTATTTTGGTCAAATCTCCCGCCTTTACTGCCCCTTCCATTATCTTCCTAACTTCCTCTACATTGGAAATTTTCCCTGATTCTACTCCCTTTAAATCTGCAATTATATGAATTCCTATGGACATTCAGGCGTCACCATCTATGGATAAATATAACTAATATTTAAAATTAATTAATTTTAAGTAAATTATTATACATGCAAATCAACATTAATTGAATTAAATTCCTTATTTATTAATAATTATGAATTTGTAACAATTAAATATAATAATTAAAGTTTCAATACACGGTGATAATTAATAAATTACATATTTATATTTCATTTATTTATGAAGCTGGAATTAAAAAATTGTAATAATTTGAATTTACAGTAGTAAAATTATGGGTTATTCAAATAAGTTTAAAAGTGATTTTTGGGAGTAGGATAGAGAAAGTATTAATAGCATGTATGCGCTATGGATTTTGAGCTTTTAGCTCTAGACAAAAGGAATGGTATAATATGGACGAATTTACGAAAGTGAAGGATCTCAATCAGGGATCCAAGAGAGTAACCGTATTGGCGAAAGTTTTGAATGTTGGCGAACCAAAGCAAATACAGACAAGATATGGCGAACAGAAAAGCGTTACCGAGGCAGTTCTCGGCGATGAAACAGGAAAAGTAACAATGTCATTATGGAATGAACAGGCGAGTCAGGTTGAAGTTGGAGACAGTATAGTTGTCGAAAATGGATATGTTAGCCTAGTTAGGGGCCACATGAGATTAAATGTAGGAAAATACGGAAGCATAAAGAAATCAGACAATGAAGTGGGAGAAATAAACGAGTCCCTAGATATGAGCGAGAAGGAATATCAGGCAGAAGAAACAGAAAGAAGGCCAAGAAGGGACTTTGGCGGCGGAAACAGAAATTTTAGAAGAAGATACTAAATTGGCTGATAGTTTTCTATCAATCCAATTATTAAATCTCCTTTTTTATTTTTAATTACTATTTGATCAACCAAAATATCTTTTTCATGGATACAATCGTATACATAATTCAATGAAGAATAATCACATATGAATCCTTTAATGGATGTGTCTATTTTAAACTCTCTTTCTTTGAAGAAGAAAGAATCTATTTCGAATGATTCACATGAGTTGCCAATTTCAAGAAGCTTTGCACTATCCGTGAAAA
>JAGDXO010000020.1:0-3486 GCA_023256615.1 Thermoplasmata archaeon | reverse complement strand
TCGAATGATTCACATGAGTTGCCAATTTCAAGAAGCTTTGCACTATCCGTGAAAATTTCAACGCTGGCACTCAGGTTTAAAGATTCTATAGGTAAACCTTTATAATTATTTTTGAAAGTCTTGATATGGCAACTTTTACATAAAGTAATTAAGTTTTTAAAAGAATCTGTCCCCCCCGCTATTCTCGGAATTATATGATGAACCTCTACATCCAATCTGATTTTTTGTGCACCATTTCTAATTTCTTCCAGAATAGGGGATCTTCCACAAATCCTGCATTTGTATTCATCCCTTTCTAAAATTATCTCCTTAATTACATTCCAAGGAATTTCTGATACTTCAGTACTTCCCTCAGTAGATGCATCTGAGATCTGACCGTAATGAGAATATTTTCTGTTCAATCTTTCAAGAACAAGCGGGTTAATCTTTTTCATTTTGTAACCTCGTTTTCCTAAACAGAATAAAGAAAAATGTTATCGATATAGAATATAGAAAAGCAGTTATGTAGAAGGGGAGATCTAAGTCACCTATAGAATAAAAATAACCCCCTATGGCGGGACCAAATGATCTGGGGGCACTATCAAAAAGCTGAATTATTGATGCAGCTGTGGCACGCTCCTCCTTTCTAATTATACTCATTGTAAAAGCTGTCATAACTGGAGAAGACATATTCATTAAAAGTGATCTCGTAATATAAAGTACTATTGCCATTGAAGGAGAAATGGAAAGAGGTATGAGTACAAGAATGACTACGGATAGAGCTTCAGTTGTCACAATTGATTTAATGGTTCCCATCAAAGATGCCAACCGTGCAGAAAATAAATTGGCTAATGCAGTAAGAAATTGAGATATGGCAAAAAAATTTCCAATAGTTCCAATGTTAAGACCAAATTTTAAATAAAACCAGAGCGAAAATAATCTTACAATTATACCAGCTCCAAGACCTATCATTCCTAGAACACCTAGCTTCCATACAGTTCGCATCGTTTCTTTACTTATTCCCTTCCTTTTTATTGGAACATAATCTTCACTTATTCCTAAAAATAGAATTATCGATACAATTTGAATCAGGAAGAAAAGTATGAACATGTATCTGAACGAAGGAAAAACACCGAATTTTAGATTTATGAGGTAACTCGGAAAATTAGATAGAACCATTCCACCGGCCATGCTAACTCCAGAAAAAAATGTATTTCTGGAAAACACAAAGTTTCTGTTCTCTACTGTGCTTTTTTCACTCATAAGAGCACTAAAAGAAGACCCTATGTTTGCGAATGCAATTCCTTGAATAATATTTGATGCATATACAATTACAATATTATAGCTAAATATCAATATTAAAAATGAAACTGCACTTAATACTCTGGCAGTAATAATAAATTTCAATCTGCCAAATTTATCGGAAAGTACCCCAAACGGGATCATGAATATTGCTCCTACCAAAGTGCCAACTGCTATCACAAGTCCTATTTCGAAGCTATTGTAGCCAACCAAACTGAGATATATAGGAAATGCTACGAAATTAAAACCCATCGGAATTCCAGTTAAAATTGAGGATGCGTAAATCCTCTTGAGGTCTTTTTGATTTTGATTATTTTTTATCATAAAGCTCTACTCTTTATGAAATTATTTATATATGGGGTAACATTTTCACACTGATAAATTTGCAGGTATCCATAGTGGGATTAATATCCTATCTTTTATCTTTATCATTGCATATAATAAATAGCCTAGGTCCTTCAGGGGTATTATTTTTAATGATACTGGAAGGAATAGGCCTTCCATTTCCTTCAGAAATTATTATGACATTTGCAGGATTTGTTTCCAATGGAAATATTCCATTGCTGGTTGTATATTCCCTTATGGGATCAATAGGTGGATTTATAGGTAATCTAATTCTCTATTATATCTCATTACTGGGCGGAAGACCAATAATCCTGGCAATCGGTAAGTATATAGGATTTAGAGAAGAGCATCTTTTCAGAGTAGAGACGTGGTTTAATAAAAAAGGGGAATGGACTATATTCTTCGGGAGATTTGTACCAGGGTTTAGATCTTATATGAGCATTCCTGCAGGTATTGCTTCTATGAACATTTTTAAATTTTCTATTCTCACCTTCAGCGGCTCTTTAGTATGGTCAACAGCTTTAGCATCTGTAGGATATGAAACTGGAAGCAATTGGGAAAAGATAATTCCATTGATTACAACCATAGGATATTTATTGCTGGCAATATTCACGATAGCTGTTGTCGTTTATGTAGCATATGTATACCAAAAAAGAATTAAGAAATAAATAATTCCAATAATATGGTATTAATGTTAATCGGTGCTGAAAAAAAAGTCTTAGAGAGGGAAATTATAAAGTTTTCCGAGAATCCGATTTATTTCGGCATAGGTTTTAAAGTGGGATCTGAAGAATGGAAGATATTTAAAGAAAATGATTATTTATTTTTAGAAGATAAGCGATATAAGATAAATCAGCACATAGACGTTGGAGATTATACGTGGTTTCTATTTACTAAAAAATAATTATATTGAAAGGAACATAAAATCATAAATCAGTAGTATCACTGCTATTCCTATTACTAATCCCCAGTTTCTCTTACTCCATGCAAATACTTTACTTCCGTCAAGTGGAGGTATTGGTAAAAGGTTGAAGAAAGCTAGCCATATATTGATGTATATCATGAAAAATAATGCAACATGAACAAATAATGACACATTTAATATGAGAAAAATTGGTAATAAAATAAGAGCTATAACTATATTAGTGACAGGACCTGCGAGTGCTATTTTTCCCTCTCTTATTGGATTTCTGTAACTAGCAAAGTATACTGCACCTGGAAGAGCAAATAGAAAACCCAGTAATCCAGTTATTAGAGTCAGTAAGACTCCTAATGGCCACATCCTGAACTCGGACCAGGCACCCATCCTGATTGCAGTAAATTTATGGCTCATCTCATGCAGAAAGAATGCTGTGATGACCATCAAGAAAGCTATAGCCAATTTATCAAAAAGGTTGATTGAAGAAGGAAAAGCATATCTTTCTATGACAAAGAAAAGGGCTATTGATAAAACTATCACTGAAATAAGTATATCCTGTATTTCCTTGTTTGAGAAAAAGCTTCTCTTGTATTCCACTGTATACGTAACCATTATTTTCATTACGGAAGTAAATATGGATATTTAATACCTACAACTGAGTAAGAGTAATTATTTATTTTCTTACAGGATATAGAAATAATGACAAAAAGTGATATAATATTAAAGTTCTGGCTCACATTAATCATTGGAACCATTTTAATAGTTATGATATACATATTAACAAAGGTCTTGAATCTTGTACCCATTAAATATTCAAACCTTGTGGAGGCCCTCTTTATAAGCATTATTTTATACATACTCCTAAAGATTTTTTTAAGAGTATTTGAAAAAATCCTTCTGAACAAGACGGACAAAGGAATAATAAAACCTATAATTTTTAC
>JAGDXO010000026.1:36970-66212 GCA_023256615.1 Thermoplasmata archaeon | reverse complement strand
TACCTTTCGTTGCGAAGAATCTGATAAAGGAGTAGGATAATACTTATATTTTTTTATTATAATTATTTACTACACCTAAAACAATTATGAGATTATCTGACATAATTTTATATAAGCTTTTAAAATATCCAGTGCAAAGGTGAAAGTTAATGGTAACAATGAGAGCTGTTGTCTCCACTAAGGATGGCAAGAGTAAACAGATTGAGATACCAGAGGACAGACAAAACAGTCTATACGGTAAGAAGATAGGAGATACACTAGACGGCTCTGTTCTTGGCTTCCAGGGGATTAAAATTAAGATAACAGGAGGGAGTGATAAGGACGGATTTCCTATGCGACCTGATTTCCCAGGAATGAGGAGGAAGAGGATACTCCTAACAGGTGGAGTAGGATTCAAGCCGGCAAGAGAAGGTCTCAGGAAGAAGAAGAATATCAGGGGAAATACAATAAGTAATGACATTTCACAGGTCAATTTTATAGTAGTGGAAGGAACTATTGAGGAATCCAAGGGAGAAAATCAATGAAGGTTCCCAGACCACCTGAAGTAAATATTGGGATGGTCGGTCACGTAGACCATGGAAAGAGCACTTTAACTAAATTGATTACGGGAGTTAAGACAGATTATTTCTCAGAAGAGATAAAGAGGGGCATTTCAATCAAGCTTGGTTATGCGGACGCCCCTGTTTACAGATGTAAAGGAGCAGAGGGACCAAGATATACAAACAATCCGTCAGATTGCCAGGAAGGAGCAGAACTTGAAAGGGTTATAAGCTTTGTAGACTCTCCAGGCCATGAGACACTGATGGCCACGATGCTCTCAGGTGCAGCCATTATGGATGGTGCACTTATAGTTATTGCGGCGAATGAAAAGTGCCCTCAACCACAGACAAGGGAGCATCTTATGGCTTTAAACATCCTTGGCATCAAGAACATCGTTATAGTTCAGAACAAAATAGATCTTGTATCCGAGGAAAGGGCTGTGGAAAGTTATAATGAAATTAAAGAATTCATAAAGGGCACAGTTGCAGAGAATGCACCAATTATTCCAATGAGTGCAATAGATTATGCGAATCTCGATGCACTTTTGTATGCTATAGAGAAATACATACCTACCAGAAAATTCAACATTGATACAGATCCAATGATGTACGTTGCAAGGAGCTTTGATGTTAATAAACCAGGTACGAAGCCGGAAGACCTGCAGGGAGGGGTTCTTGGGGGTTCAATATTCCAGGGAGTATTCAAAGTAGGGGATGCAATAGAAATATCTCCCGGCATAGCTATTTCGAAAGGAGGAAAGAAGGTCTGGAATCCAATAAATACGGAAATATCATCTATAATATCAGGTAATTTATCACTGGAAGAAAAGGGACCCGGAGGTCTTGTTGGAATAGGTACAAAACTTGATCCTTTTGTGACAAAAGGTGATAGCTTAGTGGGAATGATAGTCGGGAAGAAGGGTACATTACCTAAACCTCTATTTTCGCTGAGCTTGAGAGTGAACATATTGGACAAGGTAGTTGGTAGTTCTCAAGAGATGAAGGTGGATAAGATATCAAATAAAGAGACCCTCTTACTGAATGTTGCTACAGCAGTAACGGTTGCAACAGTTACCTCAGTAAAGGGAGAAAACGTGGAAGTTGACCTCAAGTATCCTGTCATAGCATTGCCAGGTCAGAATGTGGCTATTTCTAGGAAAATACTCAATAGATGGAGATTGATAGGAAGCGGCACAGTTCACTGATTACCGCATTTTTCCTTCAGGAAGCAATTTTCACAATTTGGTTTTTTTCTGCAATAATTTTTTGAATGTTCTACTATAAGTGCATGGAATTCCATCAGCATCATGCTGTTAAAAATTCCTGATAAAGTTACCCTTATGTCATCATAATTTTTTAGTCCCAGATTAAGGGAAAAATACCTGTTAAAAAATCTTATAGAATATGAATCAACAGGAAAAGTTCTTTGATTGAATGCATAAAGGGCTATTGAATCTGCCGTTTCCCTTCCTATGCCCCTGATTTTTAGCAATTCATCCCTGATGCTTATGAAAGAAGGGGTGTTATCTATTTCATTACTATAAAATGAAATAGCATTTCTGAGATAATCTATTTTTCTGCTGTAAAAGCCAGCCTCTTTTATTAATGTTCTGAACTCTCTCTCATCAATTTTTAATAATTCATCAATAGGAATATTATTTAATCTCTTAACTGAGGCCTCTGCATTTTTCCACGTTGTATTCTGTGCAAGAATAGCGCCCTCTACAACTTCCAGTGGTTTTTCTGCAGGCCACCAATACATATAACCATAATATGAGGAAAGATCCTTAAAAAGAGAAAACAGGGAATTAAAATCAATAAAAAAATTAAAACTTGATTTCATCTACTTTGATGTCTGCTGCTGCGGTGGTTTATTTTTAAGTTCAAGTTTCGCCTTTCTTATTGCTTCTGTGAATTTAGGTACTATCTCATATGCGTCGCCAATCAACGCAACATCAGAGTATTTTATTATGGGTGCACTCGGGTCCTTATTTATTGCAATCACATAATCCGATGTTTTCATTCCTGCCACGTGCTGAATAGCTCCAGATATACCAACGGCGATAAATAGCTTCGGATGAACGGTTTTCCCAGTTTGACCAACCTGTCTGTCTCTTGTTATCCAGCCTGCATCGACAGGTGGTCTTGATGCAGCTACAATTCCCCCAAGTTCATTTGCCAGTTCTTCAAGCATCTTGAAGCCTTCCTTCTTTCCCAGACCCATACCACCGGCGACCACAATATCAGCTGTGGTTATATCTATCTCTTCCCTTGGAATTATTTTAAGAACTTTTGTGATTACATCTTCTTCCTTTATATTGCTGGTTAATCTCTCAACCTCTCCTTGCCTTCCAGGTATCCTGTCTATAGGCTTGAATATGCCCGGCCTTGCACTTGCCATCTGTGGTCTATGATTTCTGCACAATATATTCGCGAGTATTGCACCACCGAACGCTGGCCTTCTAGCTTCAAGAAGCCTCTTAGAGGTATCTATATCTATTTCTGTACAATCCGCAGTTATTCCGGTGTTTACTCTTACTGCTATCCTCGATGCAAGATCTCTACCATTATGTGTAGCTCCAAGTATGAAGTAGTTAGGTTTTCTTTCCATTATCAGGGATCCCAGTGTATCTGCATATGGGAATGTCCTATAATGCTTGAATACTGGATTTTTTACATATATGACTTTGTCGACACCATATTCTATGGCATCTTTAACCATAGATTCGCCTGATTCATCAGCCAGAAGAATACCGACCAATCTCTCTCCTGATTTATCTGAAAGTTTCCTTCCTATTCCAGCCATCTCAAGTGCAACTCTTGAGAGCTGTCCGTCATTCTGTTCTAGCCAGATCCATATGTCCTTATAATTTTCTGGATCTTTCGCTGGAGTGGCGCATTTATTCTTTATCATTTCACTACCCCCTTCTCAACGAGAACTGAAACAACCTTATCCAGTTCCTCTATGCTTGGTTTTACTGGAGTTTTTACAGGATCAGCAACAGTTTTCATGTCTTTGACAATTGTAGGTGATCCCTTGAGACCTATACAGTTGGGATCCAAGTTCAATTCCTTATTTGTTACAAGGGTGACTCCCTTCTTATATGCCTCAATTTTCTTCTTCAATGTTGGCCTCCTTGTGACATTGGCATTCAGTGTTATTGTCACCACTGCAGGCTTCCCAATTTTAAGAGTTTCGGTGGCCCCTTCAATATCTCTTTCAACTATAAAGTATGGCTCCTCATATTCGACTTTGTTTGCATATGTTGCCTGCTGGTATCCAAGAAATTCTGCAATTCCTGGCCCAACGTGTCCAGTTGAAGAATCTGTGGTCTCTTCACCACAGAATATTATGTCAAAACCCCCTAGATAATCTGCAGTAGAAGCAAGAGTGAATGATGTTGGCCAGGTATCTGCTCCTGCAAAGAATCTATCAGTTACAAGGATTCCCTTGTCTGCTCCTCTACCCATGCATTCTAACAGTGCAACATCTGCCATTGGGGGTCCCATTGTAATTACTGTTATCTCTCCTCCATGTTTATCCTTCAACAGTAAAGCCGCTTCAAGCGCATTAAGATCTGGAGGATTTACAACATTTCTCGCCTGACTCCTGTTAAGAGTTTTGGTTACAGGGTCAATAGTAATATCCTGACTATCTGGAACCTGTTTTATCATTACTGCCATTTTTAGCATTTTCATCACCCGAATTTATATACTACACCCTTTCCAGCCTTTGGATAATGCCAGGTAACAGATCCCTGATCGCAGGCTACAGAACACGTCCCACACTCTACGCAGTCCTCATAGTTAAACATGAGTTTCCCGTTCTGTAATGTATAGCACTGTGCAGGACATGCCATCACACAGAAATGGTGTGGACATTTCTCACATATAGCTTCGTCAACCGTTATATGTGCATATTCCTTATCAACATCATATTTAATAGTCCCAAGTCTTTCTTTTATATCCATCATATTTACATCCTCCTATAGATGTTATAGAAATCAGTAAGTGTTTTTACCTTACTCATATTCATTTTACCTGCCGCCTCACTCAATATATCCCTGACCTTCTTCTTCGGCTGTCCTCTCTCCCACAGAGTCTCAAGTAAAATTCCTTCCAGGAGCTGAGGATACACAGTATACATTTTTGGATTCCCTGTCACTTTTCTTATATCCTTGAAAGTCTTTAAATCTTTTAACACATAGGTATTATTCAGTTTCTTCTCATACTCTGAAAGTGATTTTGCGGAATAATCATTCATTGATTTAGCCCTTACAGCAGTTTCACCGGCCATTATTCCTGACAGTATTGCATAGTTCATTCCCTGAAGGACAAGACCATTCGAAAATGCAAATCCAGCTGCATCTCCAAGTATCATGTATCCGTTTCCATAGAGTTGGGGGACACTTTCAATTCCACCCTCGGGAATTAAATGTGCTCCATATTCGGCAACTGTTCCACCCTCAATAAGTGGGGCTATAGACGGATGCTCCTTGAACATTTCAATGAGATCATAAGTATGTGTCACTCCATTCTTTCTAAGTTCTTCCATTGGAGAGACTATTCCGAGTGAAATACTGTCCTTATTTGTGTAGAAGAAAGCGCCTATATTGAGTTCACCTAGATTTCCAAGGATGTATTCTGAGGCCATTCCGGATCCTTCACTCAGGTTGAATCTATCCTCAATTTTCTGCGGACTGAGCTTAATTATTTCCTTTACACCTACAGACAGTTCCCTGTCCTGAAGAGGTTTCCTCAATCCAGCTTCTATCGACAATCTCGGATTTACTCCTTCTGCTAACAGAACCATATTTGCAGTAATTGTGTCTCCAGATTCCTGAACACCTATCACTGTTCTGTCCTTAATTGCGAGAGAATCGACTGTAATTCCTGGGATCACTAAAGCTCCTGCTTCTTTGGCCTTCTTAGCCATCCACGGATCAAATTTGGCTCTAAGAACAGTGTGACCGACCTTGTTCTCATCGAAATATTTTGTCTTAAAATCTATGGTGATAGAAGATTTTTCTGTGAGAAATCCAATTTTTTTATTATCTATGAACCTTTCCAGAGGTGCCTCAGACTGCCATTTAGGTAGAATTTGAGATAGATCGTTTCCCCAGAGCACTCCACCCGAAAGGTTTTTGGCACCTGGTGGGTCAGCCCTGTCAACCAGTAGAACGTTTAGACCTTTACTAGCCATGGTAATCGCAGCGGCAGATCCCGCATTACCGGCTCCAACCACAATCGCATCATAATCTGGCATTCGAGGTTAATTGATTCTGAGTTAATTATGTTTTCTTATTTATAAGGATAAATACAATAGTAAAGAAGACAAAAATCTTTCTTAAGAATAGAGATTATTATCCTTAAATTTTTCATTATTGTAAAATCAAGATATCCACAAAGATTTATTAGGTTATGTTTATACCTCATTTAGGCCACCGTAGCTCAGCCTGGTACGAGCGCGTGCTTGGTAAGCACGAGGTCGCGGGTCCAAATCCCGTCGGTGGCTTTAATGGCCACCTTTTCTTAAAGGAACTGTTTATATAATTTGATATATTTATTATAAATAATTATAAAATTATAACCTAGGGAGCTTCAAAGATATATGTATATCCACCATCATCATTTTTCTCTGTTTTCAGTACAATATTCATTCCAATTTTTATCTTGGTGAAATCATCAATCCTGAGCCAGGAAAGAACCCTGACACCAGATTCAAGAAGACCGATTGCTATCACGTAACTTCCGTATTTCTGAAATGAAGTTGGAGTTGTTTCTATAATGGTATAAGTTTCAAGTTTTGCATTTCCAGATACCTCTTCCCAAGACATATCGTTATTCCTGCAAACAGGGCAGTCCATCTGGGGAGGGAAATAAAGTTCTCCGCAATTGTTGCATCTAGTCGCAAATATCTTCCCTTTTTCGAGACCCTCAAAAAATTTTTCTATTCTTTTGACTGGCATCTGATATTTGAGTTCAAGATTTCTTGCATCAAAAAATATTCCTTCCTTGTACAATCTAATCACCTCTTGAGTATATGGTAACATATGCATAGTGGCCCGTCCCTCCAATATTATGTTGTAGGGCCATTCCTCTGTTAATGGAAACCTGCCTTCCTGGATCAGCTTCATTCCTAAGTTGCTTTGTTATCTCTACTGCCTGGCTAATTCCAGTAGCTCCTATCGGATGGCCTTTTGCCTTTAATCCGCCGTCTGGATTCACCGGGAATTTACCATCATGATAGGTCTGATGTTCTTTAAGCATATTCAACCCCTTTCCCTTTGAAGCAATTCCAAGATCTTCATAAGCCATAACCTCTGCTATGGAGAAACAATCATGAACTTCCAAAAGATCAAAACTATTCTTGGGATCGGAAATTCCAGCGGATTTATAGGCTATTTCGGCCGCTCTCCTGCCTGCCTCAAGACCTGTAAAATCATCTCTCTTTCCAAGATATGAGGATCCAGTTGCATTACCCAGGCCTTTTATGTATACGGGGGTATCATTGATCTTCCTTGCTATGTCTTCTGAAGCCAATATTACTGCAGCTGCGCCATCAGTAATCGGTGAAGAATCATAAATTTTTAAAGGTCTTGCCACATACTTAGACTTCATGCATTCTTCAACCGTTATTTCCTTCTGGAATTGTGCATATTTATTCTTGGATCCATAATGGTGGGCCTTAACAGGTGCTTCACAGAGATCCTCCTCGCTATAACCAAAATCATGAAGGTATCTTGTAGCGTAGAGCGCATAATATCCAGGGAATGTTAAACCAAAGTTTTCGAATTCCCAGAAATAGTTACCAGCTCTACCTATTAACTCTATTATGGTGCTATTTGGGGAGTTGTACATCTTTTCTAGTCCCATGGCCATAGCTATTTTACCGCTTCCTGAAGTAATATGGTCGTAGGCAATTTTAAGAGCAGCGCTACCCGAAGAGCATGCAGCTTCTGTTCTCAAACTTCCGCACTTTATACCTGCGTACTCCGCAACGGTTACAGCTGGAAGTATCTCCTCGCTCCAGTAACCAAAATTGCCCACACTCATGAAAGAAATGTCCTTCTGGGAAAGTCCTGAATCATCAAGGGCTGCCTTAATAGCTTCCCAGGCTAATTCGTTCAAGCTCACATCATTCCTCTTTCCAAACTTTGAATGGCCTATGCCAACAATGGCAACCCTGTTTCCCATATTTCTCAATAATTAATTTCAAGAAAAATCTTTTGTATTGAATGGGAAATTATTCGCAATTTATTATGAAGAAATTTCCAGAGGCAAATGGATTTTTTTAATGACAAGGAAAAACAAGAAAGAGTTAAGTATTGTATTTTCAATATTTACACATGAGATATATCACCGTACTACCAGAATTTATTCCCATGGAAGAGGTAAAGGCAACAGTTTCACAGATACTCCCGGAAATGGAAATTGTGAATGACCTCTCGCTAGATAAATATGAAGCTGAAGTTTTAGTAGCAACTACTTTCACAAAACTTTCAAGAAAGGAACTGGAAAAATTTCCTAATTTGAAATATATCCAGATAGCTAGTACTGGCTATGACAATGTAGATATTTCTTATGTGAAGGAAAAGGGAATTGCGCTGTGTAATATTCCAATAGCGAATAAGCAAAGTGTCGCAGAACATGTAATTGCATTTTCTCTGGTTTTTCTGAAGGATATGATGTTTCTGAATCAGGAAATGAAGAGTGGTAACTGGCCTATGTTAACAGGTTCGAGGGATTTGGAAGGAAAGGCATTTGGCATAGTGGGCATGGGAATGATTGGAATCCAATTGGCTAAAAGATTGCTTCCATTCAATGTAACCATACTTTATTATGATATAAGGAGAATGAAAGAAGAGGACGAGGCAAAGTATGGGCTAAACTATATGGAACTGGATGATCTGATCAAAAATGCCGATATTATATCCATACACCTACCACTGACTGATAAAACGAGAGGCATGTTTGGAGAGAGAGAATTCTCCATGATGAAGGATGGCGCAATTTTCATAAATACAGCGAGGGGAGAAATAGTGGACATAGATGCTTTATTAAAGGCAATAAAGACAAAGGGAATAAAGGCCGGATTAGACGTATTCCCGGAAGAGCCACCTGATTTTAATTCAGAGATTTTCAAAATGGATAATGTGATAGTTTCTCCTCATATAGCAGGTGTTACTTTAGAGAGTCAGCAAAGATTTTTAACAGAGACAATCAGCAATGTCCTAAGGTATGCTCAGGGATTAGACCCTCTCTACAGGGTGCTTTAAAATGAGAGGATATGATGCATTCTCACAAACTTTAAAGGACCTGAAGCTTCTACCTGTCTTTGGAAATCCGGGAACAACCGAGCTAAGTGCACTCAGACATGTAGAAGATTATGTGTTAACTCTTTTTGATGGAATTTCCGTAGGGATGGCGGATGGTTTTTCGCAGTTTTATGGTTCCCCTTCCATCGTAAATCTCCACTCTGTTCCAGGTCTTGGAAATTCGATGAGTTTCATCTATACTGCAAAGATGAACCGGACACCATTAATTATAACTGCTGGCCAGCAGGATCAAAGGCACCTCCTAATGGAACCCCTGCTTTCAGGAAATTTATTGTCTTTCGTAGGAGAAAACGTGAAATTCAAATATGAACTGACCAAGGCCGAGGAAATACCTTCAGCAATAAGAAAGGCAAAGATGATAGCGACGACCCCTCCAACTGGGCCAGTATTCCTTTCCATTCCAATGAATCTTATGGACGAGGAAATTAATTATGAGAAACAGGATGACATTTCAATAAATTATAATACCAATAACAAAGAAGTTCTGGATTATGTATCAGAAATCATAAACAGCGCAAAGAATCCTTCCATAGTTTTCGGATGGGAAGTCGACTTTTTCAATGCCTTTAAGGAGGCCGAGGAACTTGCCGAAAAGTTAGGATGTGCAGTTTATTCAGAGCCGCTGAGTCACAGGGCACCTTTCTTATCCTCAAGCAAGTATTTTGCAGGAGACCTAATGCCTGGAAGCACCCTGATAAACCTGAAACTCCTGCAAAATGATGTCATAATCTTTCTTGGAGGTGATATTACCCTTTACCCATATCTTCCTTCTCCTATTCTAAAAGGTAAAAAGGTTATATTCCTTGGTATGAATATTCAACCCAAATTTGGTGAATTCTATAATGTGAATGTTAAAATCTTCATGAGAGAACTAAAAGATAAAATAAAGAGAAAATGTAATTTTGCAAAACCACTGGATTTAGGAATGACAACTAAAATAGCAAACGAGAGAAGCAATATGGGAATAAATTACGTTTTCAGCAAAATAAAGAAAGAATTTTCTTCATACACAGTAGTTGATGAGGCAGTTTCCTCCTCATACATCCTCAGGAATTTTATGGGTTACTCTCACAACACCTATTTTACAGCAAAGAGTGGCCAGCTTGGATGGGCTCTTCCAGCTGGAGCAGGAATAGCTATGAAGCACAACAAAACACTTGCAATACTTGGAGACGGTGCCCTGATGTATTCAGTCCAGACCCTGTGGACGTTGAAGAGATATAAAATACCACTTAAAATAATAGTTCTTAAGAATGGGGGTTACGTTATACTAAAAAGCTATGCATCAAGCTATTACCCTGATATGGAGAATAAGGCATTTCTTAATTTCGATCTTGATATAGAAAAAATATCATCATCTTTCGGCATTGAATCAATGGTGGCTGGAAATGATATGGACGAACTGAAATGGTTGGCAGAGGGGGAAGAACCTAAACTTCTAGTTGTAAACGTGGATAGATCAGTTCCCAAGCTATTCCTTTAATCATTCCATTTCCTGATTTTATAGTATTTATTGAGAGCATTTTTTAGTTCATTTTCACTCGTTGAACTTTCCTCGAGTTCTCCTTCGATTTTTTTCCTCACTATACCAGGTAAATAATCGTCATCGTTTTTCATACCTAGTTTTTTATTAATTTTTCTCTTGAGATCAATTATATTTTCACCTATTTTTTTAAATTTTTCATAGTCATAATTGAATCCTGTGGCGAAACTTAAAGCATCTATAAGTGATTGTGTATCTACCTTGGCATAGCTGCATATTATAACAGAATTCTGGATCTGTCTATAATTCTGTGTATTTATGAGTGTTTCAACTCTCTGTTCATCATCTATGGTCCATCTATCCCCGCTCTTGATGCCAAGATTTTCATTATCCATACCCATATCCACTTCATACATCTCTGCCTGAAGATGATCCGCCCCTCTGGAAGAAGTGGCATATCCGAGCCCCTGAAGTTTGAATGCCCTCGGATCGTGCATTGGTATCTCCATCTTCTTGACTGTTGCAATCATATCCCTAGGTATATTATTTGAGACAGCAAATCTTTCCAGCCCCTCTTTCAGTTCATTCCCTACTCCGCTTGAATGGGCTATATCATTTATCATTTTTGAAATGCCTGAAAAATCATTTTCATAATAAGTCTTGAGAGATTCATTATTTATCAGTCCATTCTTCAGATAATAATTTAATCCTGAAATTAAGACTCCCGTGCTGATTGTATCCATTCCTGCATCATTTATAAGGTGATTCCATTCTATTATTCTATCAAAATTTTTGTTTCCCAAGAGTGGTCCAAATGCGGCAACTGTTTCGTACTCAGGGCCATCTACAATAAGATTCCCGAACTGAACAGTTCTACCACAGCCTATTACACAGTTGGCACAGTGGTAGCTGGTGACCTTATAAAGTCCTTTAAATTTTGTCCCCGATAGTTCATCATATTCAAAATTATGATCATTGAAATAATTGGCAGGAACATCACCTAGGCCAGGACCAGCATCCATCCATATCATGCTACCATATTCTTTCAATCCCTGTGTCAAAGGGGAATTTAGAAGATATCTGGAAGCATCTCCTGCCAATTTAAGGAAATCCGCCCTTCTCTCAAGAGGAACCTGTTTCGATCCTAAAACAGCTACAGCTTTTAAATTCTTAGATCCCATTACAGCCCCCAAGCCATTTCTTCCTGCAGCCCTTCCTTCATCATTCATTATAGCTGAAAATAAAACTCTATTTTCTCCTGCAACCCCTATAGCCATTACTCTGAATTTTTTCTCCTTCCTGATTTTTTCCTGAGTATCATAGAAGTTTCTTCCCCAAAGATCATCGCGCTTCTCTATTCTGACCGAATCATCTATTTTTATAATGGAAGGCGAATCGGCACGGCCGGTGATTATGATGCCATCATATCCCGCTCTCTTCAATTCATTACCAAAAAATCCTCCAGAATTGGATTCTCCAAGTAATTCTGTTAGAGGAGACCTTGAAACAATTTCGTGTCTTCCTGTGTTCGGATAGGGAGTCCCCGTTAGAGGGCCTGCAAAGATTATCAGAGGATTCTCCGGTGAAAAGGGGTCCACATATTTTTCCATTTTATTGAAAATATATGAAGAAATTCCTACACCACCAATATAATTTTCCCATATCTCCAAAGGCAATTCTTCTGTCCAGATATCATTATTTGAAAGATTGATTCTGAGTATCCTGTTCCAGTTGCCTTGCATACTATACATATAAAAAATATGGATATAAAGTAACTTGTGGCAACAAGATTCTGAATTTTAATATTTTCATTGAAATTGAATAAAGATTGAAAATTTTCCATAAAGTGGAAATGTTAATATATTGCTATTCACATTCTAATCTTATGCCCGAAAAAAATAGTTTTAATCTGAACCTAAGAAATCTTTTCATAAACACAGCCAAAAATTTTTCTGACACAGAAATTGTCTACAGGAACAAAAGGAGAATGACATATTCAAAATTTTTTCAGAGGGTTAATGGACTTGCAGCAGGATTGAAAAGTATAGGAGTTAAGGAAGGAGATACGGTTGCAGTAATAGACTGGGACACAGACAAATACATGGAGGCGTATTATGCAGTTCCTATGATGGGTGCAATACTTCATACTGTCAATATTAGGTACCCTCCTGAATTAATTTATTACTCAATGAATCATGCTGAGGATAAGTATGTTATTGTCAGGGATGAATTCCTCCCTATTCTTGAGAAGAACAAACAGATGTTTGATTTCATAAAGGGGTGGATTGTATATAATGATGACAACGGTACGGTATCAACACAGATGGCACCAAATTATCATTATGAAGATATAGTTAAGAACGAGAAATTTGAATTTCCGGATCTGGATGAGAACACTACGGCAACAATATTCTATACATCGGGTACGACGGGCTTTCCTAAAGGTGTCACTTTCACCCAGAGGAACCTGGTCATGCACACTCTCGCGCTGGCAAATGGTGTGCAGTTCTCTCCAATAAATGTTGGAAGATCTGATAATTTTATGATCCTTGTCCCAATGTTTCACGTTCATTCCTGGGGGATTCCATATATGGGTTTATTGAATGGAAATAAATACGTTCTTCCAGGAAGATATGAGGTGGGCACAATACTTGAATTGCTTAAAAATGAGAATATAAAATTCTCGGCAATGGTTCCATCTATACTCTATATGGTCCTGTCTGCACCAAACCTTGAAGAATACAGGGAATATTTAAAAGGATGGAGAATAATAATAGGCGGTGCTGCGTTGCCAAAAGGTCTCGCAATGAAAGCCAGATCACTTGGAATCACAGCCATTGGAGCCTATGGTCTTTCTGAAACTGCTCCGCTTCTAACAATTGCTATGTATAACGATTCCATAAGCAGAGCCGATGATGAAACGAAATTCAATTTCTCAATAACTACTGGAATTCCAGTCCCAATGGTGAATCTGAAGGTTGTAGACCAGAATATGGTGGATGTACCTGCCGATGCCAAAACAGTGGGAGAAATAGTTGTACGATCTCCGTGGCTGACTAAAGGTTATTTTAAGGATCCGCAGAAGACAGAGGAGCTTTGGAAGGGCGGATGGCTTCATACTGGAGATTTGGCAGTTATACATCCAAATGGATACATTTCAATAGTAGACAGGGAGAAAGATGCTGTGAAGAGCGGAGGGGAATTTATCCCTTCCCTTGTACTTGAAAATGCATTGAGTGAAATGAAAGGAGTTGGAGAGGTTGCAGTCATAGGAAAACCACATGAGAAATGGGGGGAAAGACCCGTAGCTTTCATAGTAAAGAATGAACCAATAAAGGAAAGCGATGTATATGAACACCTTAACAAGTATGTGGACGTAGGAAGAATACAGAAATGGTGGGTCCCAGATGAAATATATTTCATAGATTCAATACCCAAAACAAGCACCGGGAAATCAGACAAGAAGGAGCTAAGAAAGATGTTGAAATAATTAAATAAATTATTTCTTATTTATTATAAATCATGGAAATTATCAGTAAATATAGATTATTATCCAAAGATTTCATCTGCAATAAATAAAATGGATTATCGGGGAGAAAAATAATGACATTTCACAAGATTGTAATTGGTGATTCTAGACATATGGATGAAGTCAATTCCGAATCAGTGGATTTAATTGTGACATCTCCACCATACTGGAACATAAAGAATTACGAATCTAATTCACAGATAGGTTACGGGCAAACTATACAAGAATATCTTGAGGATATGCAAAATGTATGGAAAGAGTGCTACAGAGTGCTAAAACCTGGTACGAAACTCTGTATAAATATAGGGGATCAATTCTTGAGGAGTAAGATATACGGTAAATACAAGGTCGTCCCCCTACACGCACATTTTATTTCCCAATGCGAGCAAATTGGTTTTGATTATATGGGTTCTATAATATGGCAGAAGAAAACTACCATAAACACAACTGGCGGGGCTAATGTTATGGGTTCATACCCTTACCCGCCAAATGGTATAGTAGAAATAGATTATGAATTCATCATCATACTAAAAAAACCAGGGAAGAGAAATGATGTTCAAAGTCAGAAAAGAGATACGTCAAAGATTTCTAAGGAAGAATGGAAGAAATATTTCTCTGGCCATTGGAAATTTGGAGGAGAAAGACAGAAGGAGCATCAGGCAATGTTTCCAGAAGAACTTCCCAAGAGATTGATAAGGATGTTCAGCTTTACTGGTGACACAATACTAGATCCGTTTCTTGGAAGTGGCACGACAATGAAGGTGGCAAAAGAATTAGATCGAAATTCAATAGGCTACGAAATTAATGAAAATTTCATAGATATAATAAAAAAGAAGACAGGTTATAGAGAGCACTCATATTCAGAAGGTAATGTTTTCCAGATTATAATCAACAAAGAAAATAGGGAAGAATCCTCAGATGTAACAATTAATTCAAGATTAGAAAACATCAATATGCATAAATATCCTATGAATAAGAAAGATATCTCGACTTATAAGGTGAAAGATGTAAAGTTAAATAATACACTTCTGCTTGAAGATGGAACTGAGATCGGATTTATTGGAGTGAAAATCTATGAAGATAAATATGAAATGGCATTTCAATATCTGAGGAAATTCGTAAAGGGAAAGAATATCATTCTTAAATATGATAATATCTGCTCTAATGGTGAGGGAAATAGAGAAGCTTATATATATTTGAAAAATAAGATACTGATAAATAAGGAGCTTATTAAAAATGGATTTGCGGATGTTGCTGATTATGACTTCTCCATGAAAAAAATTTTTTTAAAATTAAAAAATTAATGATAAATTATCGAGGTAAACGTAATGGAAAATAAATATTCTGAATAGTATATCTTTAAATTTTTACGGCAATCCAGAAATCGATTGAGAATGGACCAAGTTAAAATTTGTAATTCCTATGATTAAAAAAAGTTTAAATAACTACAAATAAATGTAACAATTTGCAAATGGGTTCGCGTAAAAATATAATGAATATAAAATTCGTAAAGTCAGTGGAAATACTGCCATCGAAGAAGAGTGGAATAGATGAGCTTCTTAAAGCAAGAGAAAATTTAATAAATTCTGTTGATGCAATGACTTCACCAAACAATCCCAGGGGATATCCAGGAATCGACCCTGTAATGGCACTTTGGTTGGTGACAAGAGATTCAGACGTGATCGCAATACCTCATTTAACACCAAGAGACAATAACAGGTTGGCACTTTATTCAAAGGTTGTGACGGCAGCAAAGTTCAACATAAACCATTTTTTCATTATTGGTGGAGACACAATAGATTCTAGAGTCAATTCAAAACCAGTCATGGAAATGGATGTCCTATCCACAATTGAGGAAATCGCAAACCAATCAATAGGAAGGAATTTTCTTAAAGAGTATAATGAAAATATCGTAGTTGGTGCCATAATGAATCCTCATCGCCTTCAGGAAAAAGAAATAGTAAACTCGAAGTACGATAAAGGGGCGAGATTCTTTATCACACATTCAGTTTTCGATACAGAAGTACTGAAGCAGGACTGGATTGCTAAAAGAAATTTTAAGTTGATGGCAGGTTTCATTCCTATTCTTAAAAAATCGCAGCTGGATATAACAGAATCTCTCGATATGCGAATTCCAAAGAATATGCGAGACAGGATTTTAAATTCATCTGACCTCG
This sequence comes from Thermoplasmata archaeon, assembly GCA_023256615.1. Classification (GTDB taxonomy): domain Archaea; phylum Thermoplasmatota; class Thermoplasmata; order Thermoplasmatales; genus JAGDXO01. The sequence goes on along the minus strand of JAGDXO010000026.1, from coordinate 50,145 downwards.
AAGAATTTTTTATAAATTATATCTCTGAATCAATAGATGATCTGAAAGGCTACATTGATGGTATTCATCTGATGCCTCTAGGAAGGAACCAATTTGCGAAGAAATTAATGGAGGTTTTGTAATGGAAATAAGCAGTTTCATATATGGTTTGTACCCAAGGAGTGAGAAGGTTAGAAAAAGTCTGAGTAGATGGGAAAGAAATTTGACTAGCGACAAGGAAGTCTCAGAATTGATGTATGAAGAATCTCAACTATATTATAAAATGTGCAGGGTAAACGGAATTGAATTATGTTCAGACCCACTTTTCAACTGGTATGATATATTGAGGCCTTTATCCCTTTCAATTGAAGGCATTAGCCTTGGTTCATTGACAAGATACAAGGAAACAAATACATTTTACAGGATGCCCATCATTAATGACATTGTTTCATTGGGAGAAATTAATGAATTCAGGTCATTAAAAGACAACCCTCCACTACCGCTATACCATCCCGTCGATTCTGATTATTTATATTTCCTCCCAGGAATTGAGTCCTTCATCAAAATGAGCAGGGTAAGGGAGGAAGGGAAACAATTGAGGGATAAGATGGTAAATATTTACAATGATGTAATTAAAAAATATTCAATAAAATCCCTTGTTATTTATGAGCCTTTGAATGTTAAAAACATCAGCATTTATGATGAAATAAGCCCTTCTGTAAATATATTCCTTGTAGTATCTGGCAAGGTCGATGAAAATATGTTTTCATCTCTAAAAAGAAAATTTTATTCCATTGTATCAGAAAATCCATACACTGTTTCTAAATACTGTAAAATTCCAGGAATCAAGGTGGTAGATGCTTTTAATACACGCCTTGAGAGAGATGCTATAGAAAAAATGAAAAAATATAAGGATGACTTTGATGAAATAATTGTCACAAGCAATGAGTATCTTGATTTCCTGCCAAGAGTAATTGCCGACAGGAAAGTAGAGATGATGGGGGGCTGGGGCAGATGAATCTAATAACACAGGAAATTGGCAGTTTCAGAAAGCCCGACTATTTATCATCAAGATTCAAGAGTCTCAATAGTAAAGAATTTTTAGAAAATGCGGAACGGGCTACTCTTGAAACTATAGATTTGTTCAAGAAGGCAGGACTTGATAATATAGGAATAGGGGGAGAGATGTTCAGATGGGAAATGTATGAACATCCAGTGAGAAAGATAAATGGGATTGAAATATATGGTCCTGTAAGGTCATTTGACAACAGGTTTTATAACAAGGGAAGTGTGATCTCAGAAATAGAGAGGAAGGAATCTTTTCATTCAGATGAAATAAAGTTCCTCAAGAAAAACGTTAAAGATAGGGAAATAAAAGTTCCTATTACAGGTCCTTACACTCTAATGGACTGGTCATTCAACGAGCATTACAGAAGCAGGCTGGATCTTGCATTAGCTTTCTCTAAAATAATAAATGATGAAATAAGGGAACTGAAAAACATATGGGGGGAAGGAAAATTGCAGATACAGATTGATGAACCAGCCGCAACAACACATCCTGATGAAATGGATATAGTGCTGGAATCAGTTAATGAGAGTATATCAAATATAGACGGTATTGAAACTCATCTGCATGTATGCTACAGCACTGACTATGACCTCATATTCAACATAATTCCAGATCTCAAAATAGATGTATACAACCTGGAGTTCGCAAATAGAGATAAAATAAATTTGGGTAAGGATAGGCCTGGCTATAGAGACATAAAAAAATTTTCACAGGTGAATGAAACTATGAGCAGGAAAAGAAGTCTGGGTGTAGGGGTCACAGACGTTCACATAGATTTCGTGGAGCCTGTTGACTTAATTAGGGAAAGAATAGAATACTCTTTGAAATATCTTGATCCATCATTGGTAAGGCTGAACCCTGATTGTGGCCTGAGGACGAGAAGCAGGGAAGTTGGTTTCCAGAAACTGAAAAATATGGTCGATGCAAAAAATGAGATCATTAAAAATCTATAAATTTTTATCTTTATTTAATATGGTCCTTTATGCAGAAGGCTGCAGTTCTTAACAAAATTAACGAATTCCCGAAAGTTGAAGACATTCCAGATGAGGAAGTTGGTGATGATGAGTTAATCATCGAGCAGGAAGAAACAGGGATCTGCTACAGGGACATTCTAACTATGAAGGGATTTTTCCCGAGGGTTCAATTGCCCATTGTACCCGGTCATGAGATCTCCGGTAGGGTAAGAAAAGTTGGAAGTAAAGTAACAAAATTTAAACCCGGAGACAGAGTGGCAAGCCTCATATATATTCCTTGTGGGGAGTGTGAATACTGCAAATCTGGAAGGGAAAATCTTTGCAAAAACAAGAAAACATTCGGAGAAATACTTAACGGTGCATATAGAAAATATGTAAAAACAAGGGAAATAAGCCTTGTAAAAGTCCCAGACGGGGTTCCGGAAGAGGCAGCAGTTATTTCTGCATGTGTTACCGGAATGATTGTTCAGGCACTAGAAACTGTTGGCGAGATAAAAGAAGGTAATAGAGTTTTAGTGACAGGAAGTGGAGGAGGAGTAGGCGCTCATGCAGTTCAGGTTGCAAAGGCATTTGGGGCTGAAGTAATAGCAGAAACAAGCAGCGAGTGGAAAGCAGAATTTCTTGAGAAACTTGGAGTGGATTATGTGGTTAGCAAGGACAACATGGCACATAAGATAAAGGAATTGACTAACGGGGAAGGGGTTGATATTTCACTGGAAACGGTAGGAGCTCCAACATTCACGGAATCATTCAGGTCATTAAAATTTGGTGGAAGAGTAGTTGTTATAGGGAATGTGGATGTTACACCCGTGAGTCTACCTTTAGGAAATTTAATATTGAAAGGGAATTCCATCAGGGGAAGCATAAGCTCCACAAGGAGAGACATGATAAAGGCTCTTGAATGGAGCAGAACAGGAAAAATTAAGCCCATAGTAGGTAAAGTTTACAAGCTGGACCAGATAAATGAAGCTTACATTGATATGGAGAATAAAAAAATATTTGGGAGAGCCTTCATAAAATTATGATTTGCTGATAAATCCAGCTCTCATCTTCAGATATTTATTTATATTCTCTACATTTTCAATTATTTTATTATATACTATGGGATCATAATCTCCAGATATTGAAGCTGACCTGAAGCTATTTACATTATCCAGCAATTCCCTCGCATTTGCAAAACCTTCATCATCTTCAGAATAAAGTCTCTCTATTTCCTCCTGTTTAGCCGGGATCTGTCTATCTGGAAAGTTTATTTTCAAGCTCTTTATTCCCTCAATTCTAAACAAAAGTTCATCACCCTTTTTCTTCTCTTCCATTTTCCCGTAGGATTCCAGATTACTTATTGCCGCCCGTAGATTGCTATTAGAAATTTCTGCCCTTTTCATAATTTCATCATGTATTATTCTTGACGGAATGAGGATATCATTACCTGCCTTATACCCTCTGTACGTGCTGAGCTGACTCTGTATCCTTTTCAGTATCAATAGTGTTTTATCCTGAATAGGATTGATTCTTATATCACTCATAACATCAAAATATTATTTTAATATAAATATCTATTATACAACCTAAGAAAAAAGAAATTAATATATAATAAATAACTATCCCTAACAACACAGGTGTTAGAACTTGGATGCAAAGAGTAGTTATTCATTTCAGGCCGGTAATTTCATTACCTTGAAGGAAGATCATAAAGAGGCATATAGGCTAAGAATGGTAGAATGGAGAAGCGCCGGTACGGTTGAGAGGCTACCATCTCCAACAAAAATAGCAAGAGCTAGGGCATTGGGTTACAAGGCGAAAGCAGGTTTTGTTATTCTGAGAGTGAGAGTCAAGAGAGGAGATCTCCACAAGGAAAAGATAATGGGCGGTAGAAGACCTAGAAGGTATGGTTATAATAAACTCACCCATGGAAAGAGTGAAAAGTGGATCGCAGAGGAAAGGGCACAGAAAAGATATCCGAATCTTGTTACATTGAACTCATATTATCTTGCTGAAGATGGAAAATACAAGTTTTACGAAGTATTGCTTGTTGATCCAACCAATCCCTCAATTAAGAATGACAAGAACCTTTCATGGACAATCTCTAATAAACACAGAGGGAGAGTATACAGGGGACTGACTGCTTCAGGAAAGAAAGCAAGAGGATTATCAGGAAAAGGAAAAGGTTCTGAGAAATCCAGACCATCTATCAGATCCAACGGAAGACTTAGGAGACATTGATTATATACTTATTTCCCCATTTATGTATTTCCAGAGTAATATCTGGATTTTCCAATTTTACTTTTAAATTTCTTTTAATAATTCTTGGAGCGAAAGTATCTATTACTTCCCTATTTCCCTCTATCTTGAATGTCTGACCCTCAAGAGGAACAGAATCTATTTCATCCTCGCTTATAAGGTCAACTATTTTGCCATTCAAAGATTCAGGATAAACTCCTGGAAAAATGAATAACGTATAGAAACTTTTAGTTTCCTCATAGAATTCTATATTACTTGAAATTAGCTTATTCCTGATTTCATGAGATTTTTCCCTTCTGGTAAGCAATGCTTTCATAATCCATTAAAAAATGGAAGAAAATAAATTTATTCCTGATGAATATCTTATGCTATGAATATTGTTAAAATATATATTGAAAAAGAAGAAGATGAAAATGTTATACTCGGGCAAACTCATTTCATAAAAAGTGTGGAAGATATTTATGAGGCCCTAAAAAATTCATCCCCTTCTGGGAAATTTGCAATAGCCATGAATGAGGCATCTGGAAAGAGATTAGTCAGATTTGAAGGCAATGATGAAAAGATGGAGCAGAAAGCTGTAAGGAATGCATTAAATGTAGGGGCTGGGCATTTCTTTATAATTCATTTATCTGGAATATTTCCTATAAACGTTCTGGCGCAATTAAGGAATGTTCCAGAGTTAGTTAATATATATGCTGCAACAGCCAATCCTCTTTATGTAATTGTTGCAGAAGATGGCGACCAAAGAGGTGTATTGGGGGTTATGGATGGTCTGACCCCTGTTGGAGTGGAAAAAGATGATGATAAGAAGGAAAGAATAGAATTCCTGAAAAAAATAGGATACAAAAAATGAATGTATTAGATCACTATAATTTTGAATCAGAATATTACGATAAATTGTACGGTGACTTTAAGGATGACGTATATACAATAAAATCTATCTCTCCAAGAGGAAAAATTCTTGAAATATTTTGTGGGACCGGAAGAATAATATCAAGTTTCAGCAGAGGAATTGGGGTGGATAATAATATTAATATGCTCCTTAATGGAAAAAACAATTACATAAAGGTACTGGGCGATGTTTTCCATCTTCCATTCAAGCCTATTTTTAACTTTTTGATAATTGGTTTAAATTCATTGCTCCTCTTCAAAAATGAGGAAAAGAGGGCAATAATTTCTGAGGTCAATAAGGTTACTGCGAGCAAAGCGAGGATTTTCATAGATATATTGAATGGTTTTTCGCTGGAGGAAAGGGAATACACAATAAGTGCATATAGGGAGAAAGAGCAGAGCTTGAGACTAACTGTTTTTCCAGAAAGGTTGAAAGATAGTTATATACTTCATTATAAATACATTATAGAGGATCCGATCACAAATGTGCAGAGAAGGGATCTTATTATCTATCCTCTTAATTTAAAGGAAATAACTGAAATTCTTGATGAAAATGGGTTTGAAATAAAAGCGAAGTGGGGGGATTATGATTTATCACCATACAATGAAAAATCAGACAAAATAATAATAGAGGCTATTAAAAAAGATTAAGAATGAAATTATATTATTAATGCAGTGAGTTCAAGGGATAATCTTGAAAATCTTTTAAAGTCTTTGAATTATTTAAAGGAGGAAAATAATGGTATCCCTATAATTGTTGAGGGTAAGAATGACATTAGAGCCCTTAGAAGATTGGGCTTCAATGGTGAAATAATAAAACTGCCGAGAAATCTGAGTCTCGAGAATTTTTGCAGACTGTTATCTCAGAGGTATAATAATGTTATATTACTGATGGACTGGGATACAAAAGGTAGAAGGAATATTTTAATACTGACTAAATACCTGAGACACTACGGAGTTTCTGTCAATATCGATTTCTGGAAGCTTTGCTTTTCGCTGGCATCAAGGATGTCGAATGTGGAAGGATTACCTGCAGCTTTCGAGGCGATAGAGGCTGAACGTGATATCGCCCTGCGCATCTAACACACAGTTCCAGTTCAGCGACGTAATGCCTGCTACATACTGGCTTACCGCACATCTTGCAGCTCTTGCCTGCAGGCATACCGCATATGTAGCATAAAGATAGCATATTGATATAATACTCTAATCGTATTTTTCATTTTCCCTCCTGAATCTATTGAAAAGCAAAAGATCATAAGCTATCTTGATCGATCCACCAGCAATAAATGGAACAGCACTTGCTGCAAACGAAATGAGATATGATGAAATATATGGGGTGGAAGATTGCGCAATGCTTCTCGATGCATTCGATACTCCTACCACATAACTCCTATCATCCTTGTCAACAACAGAATTCAGGTAGGACTGCCTTGTTGGAACATCCATCTGACTAAGGCTCTGTCTCAGGAAGAGAAATAAAAGTGAAACATAAACGTTTGGAAATATAGGTATCATGATAAGGAAGATATTAGACGGGAGATGAGAATAAACCATTGTCCTGATAAGACCTATTCTCTTTGAAATAGCAGGAGTTATCAATATGCTCACGGCAATTATGATATCAACAACAAAGAAAATTAAGCCAAGTTGGGAGACATTGAGGTGGTAACGTATTTTAAACCAGAGTGCTATCAAGCTCTGTAATACGAAACCTCCTCCAACAGCATCCATTGAAAACAGTAGACTAACATCCCTTGCCGTTTTTTTACTCTTTTCCTTTATCTGTTCCTTTATTATGCGTTTTCTTCCTTCGATACGCGGTATGAAAAAATAGAGCATTATGGTTAGTATGGAGAATATTACTGAGATTTCAAGTGAATAATTAAGCCCGAAATAGAGGGATGCAGCACCTATTGAACTTGCAATATATCCTGAAAGAGTGTAATATGAAAAGATTATATTTTTCCTGTGCTGTTTTTCAATTATTTTGGAAATCAGGGGCTGTTCATATGATGCGAATATTGTATTATCTGAAGGATTTACCCCCAGGGCCCCTATTATTGAAAACAACGCCTTGAATAATCCACCTTGTACAAGCACAAGCCCCGTAGTTCCTATGGCAAGTAAAATGGAAAAGATAATCAAAATCTCCTTTGAGTAACCATCTCCGTAGTTAGATGTTATGTAGAAGGTAACGAGTGAATTCAGGACAATTGAGAGAGTGACTATTAGACCAGCATATGGAGCAGAAATATTATTATCTATGAGGTATATGAAAATTATGACAGAAAATACGCCGTATACGAATCCCCGCAATGCCTTCGTCAAAAAAAGAAGGTATCTTCTATCCATTCTGGTCAATTGATAAATTCTATATCTATTTAATTAATGAGGTATGGATCATCATGGATAACGATCTATATGAAATCCTGAAAGAATTAGAGATTAAGGATCCGGATGAACTTTTTGAAGATATTCCAGAATCAATAAGGATTAAAAATGTAGGATTACCAAAGGGAATCAGCGAAGATGAAGTCAGGGAAATAGCAGGAGAGTATGCTTCGATGAACAGGTCTGTCAATGATATGCATTCATTTCTCGGATTCGGAATATACAATCATTTTGTCCCAGCTGCTATAGGTAATATAATCTCTAGGAATGAATTCATAACAGCATACACCCCATATCAAGCAGAAATATCACAGGGTATAATGCAGGCATTGTTTGAATATCAGAGTATGATGGCAGAGCTTTTACAGATGGATGTTGTGAATTCATCACTCTATGATTCATCAGCTGCACTAGGTGAAGCAATTAGAATGATGCACAATATAACTGGTAAAAATGAATTCATAATACCTCAGATGATGCCCAATCATAAAAAAATGGTTATAAGAAACTATGCGAAGGGACCAGGAATTAACCTGGTTGAAATTCCATTTGATGAAAGAGGAATGTTTGATATTGAGGCATTGAAGGAAGCCATTAATGATAATACTGGCGGAATTTATTTGGAATATCCAAATATGTATGGAATAGTAGATAGCAATGTAAGGATGATAAGGGAAATTATTGGAGAAGAAAGGATCTTTGTTGCGGGGGTGAATCCTATATCCCTTGGCGTCATTTCCCCACCGGGGGCATTTGATGCTGACATCGCCATAGGTGATGGCCAGGTGCTGGGTTTGGGGCTTAACTTTGGCGGGCCATTACTCGGAGTTTTTGCAACTAAAATGAAATATATAAGAAAAATGCCCGGAAGAATTATGGGAGCTGCAAAAGATATGAAAGGGAATCCAGCATATGCAATGATCCTTCAGACAAGAGAGCAGCATATAAGGAGGGAAAAGGCAACATCCAATATAACAAGCAATGAAGCCCTGATGTCATTATCCTCTCTAGTTTACCTCTCTCTTCTTGGAGACTCTGGCCTAAGGAAAATAGGGGAAATAAATATGGGAAGAACTCAGAAATTGATGAGTATGGTTAAAGAATTCGGAATAAATTTACCTTATAACGATTCTCCTGTTTTTAATGAATTTCTTATGAATATCAAAGGATCAAAAACATTTGTCAACAGGATTGCAAGGAAATTGAATCTTATCCCGGGGTATTACCTTGGAAAGGAATACGGATTCACCAACAGGAATGAAACTAATCTTGTCGTTAATGTGACAGAGAGGAATACAGATAAGGATTTTGATGTATACAGAGAATTTTTAACGAGGGTGAGTTAAATGTATCATCAGGCAGTTTTTGATGAACCTTTGATTCTTGAGCTAAAAGGCAGGAGAACATTAAAATTACCCCATGAAGATGAAAAATTTGATTTAAACATCCCTACAGGAATGGAGAGAAATGAAATTGGAATAGGTGACAGGGAAGAGTTTACAGTTGTAAGGCATTTTGTAAAACTTTCTGAAATGAATTTTGGAGCAGATACGGATTTCTATCCTCTAGGTTCCTGTACTATGAAATATAACCCAAAAATAAATGATGAGATATCATCTCTACCAGGATTCAAATATTTGCATCCCCTGCAGGATGAAAATGATATTCAGGGTGCCCTTAAACTTATGTATGAGCTCTCTGAAAGCCTCAAAAAAATTACAGGAATGGATGCTATAACACTGCAACCTCTTGCAGGTGCACAAGGAGAATTTACCGGTTTATCCATAGTAAGAGCTTATTTTGAAGACAAGGGGGAACTTGAACAGAGAAGAGAGGTTGTTGTACCTGATTCTGCACACGGTTCAAATCCAGCATCGGCAGCAATGGCTGGATTTGAGGCGATAGAGGTTCCATCATATCCTGATGGAACTGTGAATATGGAAAAATTTAAGGAAGCTGTGACTGAGAAAACAGCTGCATTTATGATCACAAATCCAAATACTCTTGGAATATTCGAAGATAAGATAGTGGAAATGGCAGAATATGCTCATTCAAAGGGTGCATTACTCTATTATGATGGAGCAAATCTTAACGGTATAATGACAAAAACTAATCCTGCAAAAATGGGATTCGATATTGTTCATTTGAATCTTCACAAAACATTTTCCACTCCGCATGGGGGAGGAGGTCCAGGGTCAGGACCTGTAGGGGTCGTGGAAAAACTTAAGGATTACCTACCGGTTCCAATAATAACTTACGATGGAAAATATCATCTAAGTTATAATGTTCCAAAAACAATAGGGAAGGTCGCAAGTTTCTATGGAAACTTCGGAGTTCTGGTAAGGGCCTGGACATACATCAAAATGATGGGAGAAGAGGGATTGAGAGATGCTTGTGAGAGAGCAGTTCTAAATTCAAATTATATGAAGAAGAAAATTGAGCAATTCATGCCTGTTCCTGGGAAACCATTGAAAAAACATGAGTTTGTTGCATCTTCCCATGATGGAAATCTGCCAAAGGCAGGAGACATAGCCAAACACTTAATTAACAAGGGAGTTCATGCTCCAACAATATATTTCCCCCTAATAGTTCCTGAAGCGCTTATGATTGAACCGACTGAGAGTGCTACAAAGAGAGAAATGGATAAATTCATAGAAACAGTAAAAGAGACACTAACTATGAAGCACGAAGAACTGGAACAAGAACCTACAAATCTTAAAATAACAAGGATAGATGACGTTGATGCCTCAAGAAATCCAAGGCCAACCTACAGGATACAGAAAATGAGCGAGAAAATTTAAATCTTTATTTTATTCATCCCAAGCGGAGGTTGCCGAGCCTGGCCAAAGGCGACAGACTCAAGATCTGTTCCTATAGGGGTTCGCCGGTTCAAATCCGGCCCTCCGCATACTTTTGATATGGTAAAATATTTTAACCGAGGTTGAATGAGGAGATATGAGAATTGTCATACACGAAAAAAATGAACCTTATAAGATAAAAATAAAGGATATACAGGGAATTGAAAAATTAGTAGAACAATCAAAAATAATGGAATATGAGTTGCACATTTGCGCCTGTGGGTTATCACAGAATAAGCCATTCTGTGACGGAAGTCATAGAATTACAAGGGACGAAAATCCTGATAATATTTACGCCTATAATGAAAACAAAGAACGGGTCAATGTGGGGAAATTTTATTCTTCAAAGGACAAAATCTGATTAATTTAAAACGATGCAGCATATTTTCACATGTCAATAATACGCTGAAATGATTGAATCATACTCTCAAAAGGTTTTTATCACTCTATATAGAATTCTTTTAGGTTAATTTAATAAACAATTTTAAAATAACAGAGATGGTAGTTAAATAAACCCAAGAGGTATTCAAAAGATGATGATTAGGGTAAAAAGGTTCAAGCAAATATCGATATTATTGGTTATAGGAATAATATTGTTTTCCATGGCAGTTACATCATCTTTTATGATTCCAAATATTAATCAAACTTATGAAAGTAAAGGTTCAAATCATTCTCTTAATCCAGTAACTTCTACACAAAAGGATAGAACATCATTTTCCGTAAATCCTTTCGAATTGTATTCAAAGGAACCTGCCCCAATTGGAGTTGCGGACTTTGGAATAGGTCCTGGCAATAAACCATATGAATATTCTACAAACTCATTTATGGGCAATATATATGTGAAAAGTCTTTCTGCGTATAACAATTCCATCAACCAATCACAAGCATGGGCATCATTTCAATTGAACGTAAATCTCGTCTTTAAGAACGGTAACACCTCATACGTATACTGGATTCAGAATGTTGCAGAAGTGAATACTTCTGATAATTATGTGGGTTTTGTAGATAATATTTGGAACTTCTCATCCCCCTCCTCCTCGATGAACAATAGTTCAGTATCGGGGTATGGTACTGTTACTTCATCCGGAAATTCAAGTTATTATTATTCCATTGCCAATCAATCCCTTACTGGTAATGGAATAAACCTTTCAGCACCTTACAATATAAAATTAGCAGTTAATACCGGTGTAGGCAGTAATGGAAAGCCTTACGTTGCATTTCTTTACAACGATGGTTACGGATGGATCCTTTATGACAACGTTTCCTTTATTTTTGCAAAAAGGTTGTATATAAAACCGGTTTTTCTTGTAGATGGATATAATTACGAGCCTACCGGCTATACTTTTTACGACGGAGAATTAATAATAGGTGGTCCAGGAAATGGAACTAACACTTTTGATTTACGATCAGAGGTATTTATCAATCTATTATTTTGGAATGGTCATAACTATCAGGATGTTCCAAATGCCTATAATTTTGGCAGCAATACTGCAGAAACAGTAAGCAATGCAATTTCAGGATTTTATTATACTCCATCTAATGGATCCATTTTTTCTGAAATTAAAAACGGTTCTGGAAATCTTGGTGCTTTGTATTATCAAACTCAGCTGAGTACCGTTAACATTACTCTTCCGTTATCTTCCGGATTCCTGATAGTAAATGGCAGCAGGTATAATTTCGTGGACCACGGAATCAATATAACGCTCTATCCGTCAAGTGTTAATAATAAAAATGGGTACTATAATTTCATTTTAGAAAATTATAACGGCACAGTAGAGTGGGAGGATAATATAAGTCTCTATGCGGGGGAGCATCTATCAATAAGACTAAATCTCTTCAAGGTAGAATTTATAGAATCTGGAATCCCAGCAGGATTGCAATGGTACATTCATCTATCAAATGGAATTAACATTACAACTTATGGGAGCGAAATCACTTTAAACTTACCGAATGGAAGTTATAATTATTCCGTTTATCTCGAAAATGAGAGATCATCGATATCCCAAGGCTCATTTAGCATACAGGGGAAGAATGTCACTATTTATCTAACTGTAAATTTAGAAAAATATTCGGTGGATATTCAGGAAAATGGGCTTCCGACTGGAATGGAATGGTCAATAAATCTGAACTCTTTTAATTACAACTCAACCAACTCATCAATATTATTGTTTTTACCGAACGGGATCTATAATTTCACAGTTGCACCTATTCAGGGTTTCAGATCAGATATCACTGAGGGAATTTTCAATGTTAACAACTCCTATTTATCCATAATGATAAACTGGACCATAGTTGATTATAATATCACGGTTGACGTAAGAGGACTTCAAAATGGAACTGGTTGGTATATAACAATAAATGGCTCATTTTTCTATGGGAAGGATCTCAATAGAACATTCTATTCAAATTCAAGTTCCATAACTATAGGAATACCGAATGGTTCCTATTCTTACTCAATTCAAATTTCAAACGGTTTTATAACATCACCTAAGGCTGGTATTATTATCATAAATGGAAGCAACTACTATCTATCAACAACAGCCATCAGAAATGTTAATTTCTCAGGATATTCATTGAATTCAATACCTGAAAATATAATATTATTAATAGGAATCATAATAATAATTGCAGGTACAGGGATAGCTTATATTCTCAGAAAAAAATGAGATAAGAAATGATTTAATGAATTCATTCATGTATCTTATCCCACATTATTCTTGCCAGCTTTCCATCAAATTTAAATTTATCTATGATGTCTATTGCACCTTCTCT
>JAGDXO010000026.1:31660-36870 GCA_023256615.1 Thermoplasmata archaeon | reverse complement strand
CCCCCAGAAAATGCATATTTCATTATTTTTCTTTCCACTGTTTTAGGGTCATCAGAAAGATATATTGCAGATTCAGGTATAGATGAACTCATCTTCCCTTCTGGTCCTGACAGAGGAGGAAGAAACTTGCTATGTATCTGTGCAGCCTTGAAAAAACCAAGGGACTCAGCGATATCCCTCTGTAGCCTCCAGTAAGGATCCTGGTCAATTCCTGCAGGAATCAGACACCTCTTCTTTTCAAACATGGTCGGTACTATCTGAAGGGCCGGATAGAACATTATTCCAATATTGGAAGTATTATCAAATCCAAACGTAGCCTTGACCTCTGAAAAATTGAGTTTTTTTGCTATTTTAATAGAAAGAGGATACATATTCTTTATATATTCCGTATCCTGAAAAATAAAAGTTTTATCAGGATCGAACCCTACTGCAATAATGTCCAGTATATTCTGCAATGACCATTCCCTCGTTTGTTCTAAAGAATAGTCAGGATTCCTCATAAATTTTTCATCGTCCGTAATCTCAATGTATACATTAACACCAAACGCGTCCTGAAGCCATTTAGTAAAGAGGAAAGGAATCAGATGTCCTATGTGCATTCCCAGAGAAGGAGCCCTTCCAGTGTAAAGGAAGAAACCTCTCCCCTCCTTGTAATCCTTTAGAATAAGGTTGAGATCTCTATGGGAGAAAAATATACCCCTTCTTAACATTACATGAGGGGATTTATTTGATACCTTCTTTATTTCATCCCTAAGTTCATCATTTATTTTTTGAGTTCCGAATTGCTCTATTAATTTATCATAATCAACTTTACCAGTTACCTCCCAAGGAGTAACGTTATAATTCTCATTAGCCACTTACTATGATTATCACAAGCAATAAAATAGTTATCACTTCTGAGTCATTACACTTTCGTGTGGGTGGAATTTTGGATTAAGATTATTCAACCCTGTTCTTTCAATACTTTCTTGAAGTACTTTATCTTTACCTGCTTAGCATAAAGTTTATCGATAGCTTTTCTAGGATTTTACTTTGGTGAAACTTATGATCATTCATTTTACCCACACAAAAGGGAGAAGAACCTCACCTTTTTTGAATGATATATACTAAACAGAAGAGTTAAAGAATCGATTTACCATGAATGTGATTATGCCAAGATATGAAGCCGATGAAAATATAAGTGAGAAAGTCAAGGACTTAAGCAGAGCGAGGCAATCTTTAATAGAAGAAATAGAGGCAATAATGTTTTATGATGAACGTGCTGATGTTACGAGGGACAGGGAACTGAAATACATCATGATGCATAATAGGGATGATGAAAAGGAGCATTTTTCATTGATTCTTGAATACCTTAGGAGAAAGGATCCAGAACTAGATAAAGAGCTGAGGGAGAACCTTTTCAGTAAAAAGAAAATTGAAAAACTAGGAGATTGAAAGGATCACCGGTCTTTTAACTCAGGATAGCACGGTTACGATGAAGTTAATTGGTATTGAGTCTACAGGTATCCTCGGATTAACCAGAATTCTGAAAGGACTATTCTTTTTAGGGCAATATCCATCTATTTCATATACAGGTATCTTAACGACATTATCCCCAACTTTCTCCTCAGCTACAAAGAAATTGTAATATTTTTTCTCCAAATTTTTCTCATTATTGGTGTTGTTTTCTTGATATTCTATTTTGACTTTAAAATTATGATTGAAGTCGCACAAAGGACATTTAACTGCATTTAGAGTTATTTCTGTTTCACTCATAAATGATGATGCATTCTTTATATTTACGCATAACTGACCTAAATTTGAGAAATTTCATAAAAACACGGTCAAAAAATAAGTAAAGAGTATTATCTTTTATATGAAAAACCTATAGTTAATCATGAACAGGGCAAGATTTATAGCTACTTTAGGTCCGGCTTCTCTTTTTTATGAAAAAATGGAAAGAATGGCTGAGCTAGGCGTGGCATCATTCAGAATAAATACAGCACACGTTGATAAAAAATATATAGGACAAGCAAAGAAAGTTCTCGATGAAATTAATGAAAGGAGAAAGAATGAAATTACATCCTCCTTGCTTGTAGACCTAAAGGGTCCGGAAATAAGAATGTCAACGCCGGATTCCAAGGAAGTAAAGATATCACAGGGGAACATATATGAAATTACAGATTATGGAAATACACATCTCTCAATTAACCAGAAAGGGATATTGGAAAATCTTTCAAGCGGTGACACGATTCTTGTTAATGATGGAAGGGTAAAATTCTCCTTAATTTCAAATTCAGATGGAATTCTAAAGGTAAAATCAGCAACTGATGGGTCCATTAGAAATAATTCTAGAGTAAATATACCAGGCAAGGTCCTGAATTTAGGAAGCCTGACAGAAAGAGACAGGGAATTCATAGTGGAAGGTATAAAAAATGATGTGGAATACTTTGCTCTATCTTTCGTGCAGGAATCAAAAAATGTGGAAGAATTGAGAAATACAATTATGGACTACAATGGCGATCAATTTATAATATCCAAGATAGAAACATCATCTGGACTGAAAAACATTGAAGGGATAATAAAATCCTCTGACATGATAATGATAGCAAGGGGCGATTTAGGGGTGGAGCTGCCGTTGAAGGAAATTGCCATTATACAGAAGGAATTAATCAGAAAAGCTCATGCATATGGTGTTCCCTCTATAGTTGCAACACAGATCTTGGAATCAATGGTATCAAATGAAACTCCAACGAGAGCTGAAGTATCTGATATTACAAATGCAATTATAGATAATGCAGATATTCTGATGCTTTCTGAAGAAACAGCTATTGGTAAATATCCTGTAGAAGCAGTAGAGTACCTCAATGATGTTGTAAAGTTTGTAGAATCAAATATAAGAGATTTCCAGGAGCCAGAAGAATTTCTTGGTAACAGAATTGCATTCTCACTTGCCAAATCTGCCAAGATAATTTCCAGGGATATAGATTCAAATATACTTGTTATGACAAGATCAGGAAATACAGTGAAGATGCTATCTTCTCTTAGACCAACAGGAAAAATATTTGCTGTTACACCAAATTTGAAACTTGAGAAGAAATTAAGCCTTTTCAACAATGTATATCCAATCCATCTTGAGGAATATAGTGGGAAATATGAAGATATAATAGAGAGGGTAAAGAAAACTGAAATATTCAAAAAAGGGGAGACTATAGTGGTGACATCTGGAGAAGGTTATTTCACTTTCGGAGGCACGAATGACATAAGGGTGGAAATTATTGGAGACTTTATGGGAAGGGGGTATTCTATAGGTGAATCTGTCTCGGGAAAAGTCACTACAGATCCTAATAATATGGGAGACATATTGATAATTGATGAATGCAAGGATATGGATACTGAAATGGAATACAAGGGTGTGATATTCACATGCAACCCAAATAATACAGTTGTGAATTCAATATTAAAACATTCCAGGTGCGTTGTAAAGCAAGCAAGCTTCAGGGAGAAAATTATGGATGGGGATGAAATACACATAGATGCAAGGACCGGGATCATTTTTAAATGAAGAATCATAAATATATATTATATATAGAAGACATTACAATACTATAGTGATAGGAACATATATTGATTTTTTTAATTATATCAATGATGATTATGAAATATGAGTTCGAAAGCATTCAGGGACATTGATGATGTTCCTCTGAACTTTAATCATCTGAAAGTGTGGTTTACCTCAGGGATGGGGTTCTTCACAGATGCCTATGATCTCTTCATAATAGGTATCGTGCTGATAATCCTGGAGGGTAAATATAGCACAAGTTTCCATGTTACAGGTGGAGATGCATTTGTAGGCGCTGGACTTCTTGGGTCCTCAGCAATAATTGCAGCTATTTTCGGTCAGCTTATTTGGGGGACTGTTGCTGACAAATTTGGAAGGAAGAGGATCTATGGACTTGAAGCAGTAATATTAGCTTCAGGTGCAATTTTAAGTGCATTTGCTTGGAATTACTGGTCTCTATTCGCATTCAGATTTATTCTTGGTTTCGGTATTGGGGGAGATTATCCTGTTAGCGCCACTATAATGAGTGAATATTCAAATACCAGAGATAGGGGGAAATTAATTGCATTAGTATTTGCAAATCAGGGAATAGGGTCGGTTGCAGCAGTTGCGGTAGGTCTTGGGGCAGTTGCGATATTACCTGCTGAAATCGCCTGGAGATTCATGCTTGCTTTTGGTGCAATTCCAGCACTGGCAGTCATATACATGAGGAGGAAATTACCAGAAACACCAAGGTACACTGCACTTGTACGAAAGGATTCAAAGGAAGCCACTAAGGCAGCCGGGTTCATCAAGGCCGATGCCAAAATATATCCTTCTGTCAAAACAAATGTTTCAAAGGCATCAACATTTTTCAGGAACTATTGGAAAACTTTGATTGTTACAGCAGGTTCTTGGTTTCTACTTGACATAGCATTCTACGGTACTGGAATATTTTCAGGTCCTATAACGGGGTCAATAATTCCTGCCACGAGTCTCTCCTCTAAAATAGTACTCGCAGGAATTCCATTCATGGTGGGATTTTTCGGGTATTTCTCAGCAGTTGCACTTATGGATAAGGCAGGAAGAAGAACCCTTCAGGTGTTAGGATTTGCAGCAATGGGAGTATTGTATTTCCTTGTTTCATCTTTCATAATAGCGAAAGGAACAAAAATAACAGGTTTCGTACTCCCGGTTGAGGTAATGTTTGCACTATATTCCCTAACATTCTTCTTCATAGATATGGGTCCTAACACTACTACATTCATAGTACCTGCTGAAGTATACCCTGTTAAATTTAGAACCACTGGCCATGGAATATCAGCAGCAGCAGGAAAAACAGGTGCAGCAATTACCACTTTCTTCTTTGTATATTTATTGAGTTCAATAGGACTAAAAGAAGTACTCATGATGCTTGCCATTGTATCTTTTGTTGGAGCAGTGCTTTCCATATTCCTAAAAGAAACGAAGAATGTTCCTTTGGAAGAGGCCGCTGGGGAAGATATATCAGTTGAAAGAAATGAGAGCATACCAGCATAATGATATATTTTTTTATTTATTGAATTTTTAAATAATTTCCTGATGTCTTTTCTTAAATCATTATTTATTTTGCAATAATGGCATCAAGAATAAGCAAAATCTATGGAACCTTAATGGAAATGTTGCAGGGGATTAATTATTAGAGTTTATT
>JAGDXO010000026.1:0-31560 GCA_023256615.1 Thermoplasmata archaeon | reverse complement strand
AAATCTATGGAACCTTAATGGAAATGTTGCAGGGGATTAATTATTAGAGTTTATTGGTAATGGGGATTAGTGTATCAGGGAATTTTAAAGATAGTGAACATCGCTTCAAGAGGCGGAAAAGTACCTCCGCTCTACCTTTTTATTTCATACATATTACCGGGAGCAATTTATTTCAGATACTTAACTGGAACTTTTAAAATTCTTCCCTTTTTGCTGATATCAATTTCAATAATACCTTTGATGGCTGCAACCAATCTTTTTGATGATTATTTTGATTATAAGTACGGGTATGACAAAGAATATTCACCTAATACAAGATATAGAAAGCATCCGATTTATTATTTCGGTGTTAGCGAAGAGTATCTTCTCATATGGGGAATTATCTCCGTTGTGATCTATTTCATATTGTTTTCGATAATAAGCTACATTTATGGTATATACGAATTGATAATAGCTATCATTGGATTCATCTTGGGATATGGATACACAGGTCCTCCTTTCGGGTTCAAGTATAAGGCAATGGGTGAAGCTTCAGTGGTATTATCTGCTCTGCTTATTTCAATCATGGTGTTCTATGGAGAAAGCGCTGATTTTTCAATGAATGAAATTATATTTGCTGTACCATATTCTATCATTTTGGTGCCGGTACTTTTTTTAGGTAACTACAGAGACATGGATTATGACAGGTCGCAGGGAATAAAAACGCTCCCTATAATTCTGGGAGCCGAAAGATCAAGATATATTCCAGCTACGATTTTCATTATTTTCTATCTACTGATTATAATCTATTATTTGGAAAATATATACCCCATCATGTCAGTCCTTTCCCTGATGACCATACCGTTCTCATTTTATGGAGTAAGAAAATGGATGGATTTACCAGATACGCGGTATGAAAATTTTATGGGAAATCTAATTTTTCTAAATACGATAGTTCTTTCACTTCTTATATTACTATGAAGCTACATAAGTATTTTTTAAGTGAATTTTATTTAAGTATAATGATAGAAAAGTTAAAGAAAGTCGATCCCAGTAGGCTCTTAAACAGGTCATCGATAGACCTCAATAATAAGGTCGTGCTTGTAGATTTCTGGACTTATACGTGCGTTAACTGCCTCAGAACTCTTCCATCCTTAAAATCAATATATAATGAATTTAGGAATAATGGTTTAGAAATAGTTGGAGTTCATACTCCGGAGTTCGAATTTGAAAAGAACCCTGAAAATATTAGAAGGGCGATTAGAGAATTAGAGATTGAGTATCCTGTGATAAATGATTACGATTATTTTATCTGGAATGAATTTGAGAACAGATACTGGCCTGCTCATTACCTTTTTGATAAAAGTGGTAAGCTTGTTCATACCCACTTCGGTGAAGGTGGTTATGAGGAATTATCAGAAATTATTTCTTCACTTCTCTCTATAAATAAAAAACCAAAAGTAGAAGAAGACCCTTCATATTATTTTGGCACAACGCCTGAAACGTATCTGGGAAATCTTAGGGGTGAAATAGCCAATGGGCCCTCATGTTATAACAGCAAATGCAACTATTATGTCCTACCAAGGAGAATGTCCATTGGAAGAGTTTTTCTGGAAGGTTACTGGGATGTAAATGAAGAATTTATAACTCCAGATGATGAATATTCAAGATTGCATCTTATTTTCAGGGCAAAGGAAATCAATGCGGTGATAGATCCGTCTGGCATAGAAACTCTGAATTATTCTATAGATGGAGAAGAAATGAGCAAAAATCTTGATTATTCAAGGATGTACAATTTATTTGCCGAAAAGGATGTCAGGGAGCATAGCATAATCATAAAGGTCCCGAGGAAAATGAGATTATATGTATTCACTTTTGGTTAAATGAAAGAAATTTTTTTTTAATTATGTTAAAAATAGAAAAAAAAGATTAAGTCCAATAGTAAAATTAATAAATTGTTTATTATTGATGTTTACATGGATAATTTTGACAGAAGGATTTTAAAAATTCTGCAAGAAGACGCTACAATATCTTTAAAAGAAATAGGAAAAAGGGTGGGTCTATTCTCACCCTCAGCAGTAAGCAAGAGGATCAAATATCTTAAAGATCAGGGTTACATAAAGAAAATATCAGCAAGTCTCGATTATTCTAAGCTCGGGTATGGGTTTTCAGCCCTAACACTCATAAGGGGTAAATATGGTCACAATTATAAAGACAATATAGCTCAAAAACTAAAGGAGATCAAGGGGGTTGTT
Source organism: Thermoplasmata archaeon (assembly GCA_023256615.1). Classification (GTDB taxonomy): domain Archaea; phylum Thermoplasmatota; class Thermoplasmata; order Thermoplasmatales; genus JAGDXO01. The sequence continues at coordinate 29,326 of JAGDXO010000026.1, read as the reverse complement.
TCAGTATATTTTTTGCTGGGTGATGTTGATTTCATAGTTTACACAATCACAAAAAATAAGGATGAATATTCTCACATACTGGAGAAATTATCATCCATCCCTGAAATAGAAAGATCAGATACCAGGACAATACTGGAAATATATAAAGAAATGGATTTTTCAAATATAGAAATATAATGAAAATAAAATCAGTTTTTCTTTCCGTATATCTGGTAATACCAGCTCTTTCTTACACTTCCAGTTAGATCAACATACACGTGCTTGAGTGTCGTAAATTCTTCAAGTGAATACTTAGAGGTTGAAGCCCCGAATCCTGATTTTTTCATGGGAGACCAAGGCATTTCTGATGGAATTGGGGCGTGGTCATTGACCCAAACAGTTCCGAACCTTAGGTCTCTGGCGGCCATCATGGCCTTCCTGACATCTCTTGTCCATACTGAAGATCCCAACCCATAGACAACGTCGTTAGCCTTGTCAATCACTTCATCATATGTTCTGAACTTAACCAAAACAGGTACAGGCCCAAATATTTCCTCCTGCACAACTCTTGCCTTGTTATTTTCAGTTTCCACCAATACTGGTCTTATGAAAAATCCATCATTTCCTGCTTTGAAATCTGATCCATCAAGAATGATATTGCCTTCCTTTCTTCCGAGTTCCACGTACTCCTTAACCTTGCTTAACTGATCCCTTGAGATCATCGGTCCAAGATCAGTCTCTGGGTCGGATGGATCACCCACCCTAACCTTCTTGACTTTTTCAATCAGCAATTTCTTGAATTTTTCATATATCGACTCATGAACATACAGTCTTGTAGCCGCTGAACAGTCCTGGCCATTGTTAATAAGACTCCCGACAACTGCACCCTCCGTGGCTGCATCAATATCCGCATCTTCAAATACTATGAACGGTGCTTTTCCTCCAAGCTCGAGGGAGAGCCTCTTTACAGATCCAGATGCCAGATTGGAGATTCTCTTTCCAACTTCATTTGAACCTGTGAATGCGATCATATCAACCTTTTCATTCTTTGCAAGTTCTTCACCCACGGTTCTTCCCGGTCCAGTTACAACATTGAAAACTCCAGGAGGAATTCCCGCCTCTTTCACAGCGTCAGCAAGCATAAGGGTTGTTATAGGTGTGTAGGAAGCTGGTTTTACTATAACAGTATTTCCGGCTGCAATCGCCGGGATAGCTCTCCAGCCAACCATCATTAAGGGATAGTTCCACGGGGTGATTGCAGCAACCACGCCCACGGGTTCCCTCCTTAACATACTTGTTCCATCTGGTATGTATTCACCTGTTGCAATCCCTTCAGAGACTCTGGCAGCTCCGGCAAAGAACTTGAAGTTATCGATAGTGTATGCAACATCGTAGTCAAATACCTGCTTTGTTGGTTTACCAGTGTTACTCATTTCAGCTTCTCCGAAAGCTTTCATCCTTTCTTCAAGTATTCTTGCCAACTTCATTATGTACTCAGCTCTTGCAGCGGGCATCATTCTTGGCCATTCACCTTTATCAAAAGCCCTTCTTGCTGTATCTATTGCCTCCCTTACGTCTTCCTCAGAGCTTTTCTGAATTTTGGCAATAACCTTCCCATTTGCTGGATTTATGACATTCTCAGTTGCACCTTTATTGGAGTCCTTCCATTCATTATCTATAAAATTACCATATACCTTTTCTGAATCGCTCATATATGTAATATCTTCTCTTGATTAATAATGTTAATGTTTTATTTACAAATCCATTATTACTGGAAACTATTTTTTGTAAAAACGTAATAGTAAGAAATTTTTTTTGTAAATACTATAATTTACCAGATTCATATAACCAGCACTTAACCAATCTACCATTTACATTGAATTCAGGCGGAGAAATATTGCATTTTTCAAATTTTTTCATACAGGAGTTGAGATAAATACACCCAGATCTTGACGGCTCACCAATTTCGTATTGGGAATCAAATTTATTTTCAGTTTCTAACGTTATATTTGCATTCATCAGGTCAGAAGAATAAGGATGCAATGGATTTTCGTATATATCATGGACGGAACTTATTTCAAGGATCTGTCCATAGTACAATACACCTATCCTGTCACACATATACCTTATGACATTAAAATCGTGAGTGATGAATATATATGTAATTGAAAGTTCATCCTTCAATTTTCTGAGAAGATTAAGTATCTGTGCCTGTATTGACACATCAAGTGAGCTAGTAGGTTCATCAAGGATCAGTATTCTTTTATTATTTACGAGTGCTCTCGCCAGACTGACCCTCTGTTTTTCACCTCCACTAATCTCATTTGGATAAGAATCAAGCTTGCTGTCTGCAAGACCCACAAGATCCGAAATTTCATCTATTTTTTTATCTTGATCAATTCTCGAAAGTTTCTCTTCAATTGCAAGTCCTTCCCTGATAATTTCCCTGATTTTCAATCTTGGATTGAGGCTGCCCACTGGATCCTGAAACACAATCCCCACATTCTTTCTGAGGTAGAGGAGATCCTCTCTCTTTTTGAAATTTATCTCCCTTCCCATCAGCGTTATTCTGCCACTTTTAGGTTTATATATTCCTACCAGTGTTCTTGCAAGAGTTGACTTACCAGATCCAGTTTCCCCCACTATTCCGAAAGTCTCCCCTTCGATTATAGAAAATGAAATCTCATCAAGAACAATCTTCCATCTTCCTGTTTTTCTTGCCGAAAATTTTAATTTCTCTCGGTTTAAGAACTGGACCTTGAGTTTTTCTACCCTTAATATCTCTTCATTTTTCATATAACCAACACGCTACCTCTCTCACATCTCCAATATTCTTCAATGGAGGGACGTTCTTTCTGCAAATATCCATGACATTAGGGCATCTAGGATGGAAGGGGCATCCAGTGGGCAATGCAGACATATCTGGAGGAGCGCCTTCCGTGACTTTAAGTGGTCCAGATTCCTTGTACCCTGTGGGAACAGAATCTCTAAGCATCAGGGAATAAGGGTGAAGAGGGTCCTTTATAATATCCCCCCTTGTTCCCGATTCTACAATCCTTCCAGCATACATCACATATATCCTGTCTGCCATATTTGCTGCAACAGCCAGGTCGTGTGTAATGATCAACAGGCTTGTATTTATCTCCCTTCTTAAGTTAAGTAAAAGTCCCATTATCTTTCTTTGGACTATCAGATCAAGTCCTGTTGTAGGTTCATCAAGAATAACAAGTTTAGGTCGCTGAATTACTGCCATCGCTATAGCAGCTCTCTGTCTCATCCCTCCTGAGAGCTGATGTGGGTAGCTATTAAGAACTCTTTCAACATCTCTGATCATCAATTCCGTCAGTGTATTTTTGATTACTTTCTCTCTTTCCCCTCCCTTTTCTGGAATTCCTCCAATTTCGGCAGCTTCAAGTAACTGCTTTCTTATTGTATAAACAGGATTCAATGAGACAAGTGGTTCCTGAAAAACCATGTTAATTCCTGTTCCCCTGAATTTGACTCTTTTTCCATCAGTTGGAAAAATCCTAACTCCATCAAAATATATCTCCCCCCTCTTTACGAATGCTGGAGGTGTATCCAAAACTCCAATAATTGCTTGTGCAAGAGTTGATTTTCCTGAACCACTTTCCCCGACAATAGTAACAACTTCTCCCCTCTCAATCTTCAGACTGACATCCTTTAGAACTTCTATCTTTTTGTCAAATGTTTCGAAATCTACCGTTAGACCCTTAACCAGCAATAGCTCAGATTTCAATCCCTTCTCTTGTGAAATTACACCAGGAATATTAATCATATGCCTCAGTTCATGTTGTATCTTTCTTCTGCCTTAATTTTTATATCCCTCTTCGCAAGTTCGCTGAAGAACTGTTTTGTAGGAACAATTTGCTCTGCTGGTTTTACTCCTTTCCCTTTTATAGTTCCATTCATAATCATCTGTGCCACAATGGATGCAGGTACACCTACCTCCTTCTGAGAAGCTGAAACCCTCCACTTCTCATCGTACTTGAAATAAGCTGAGACTTTCACGAATTTTTCCCTTCCATCGTCTATTCCATATGCTTCAACAACTGTTACTTCGTAATCCTTGATCTGGACATTCTCAGGGGGAAGTAGCATGCCCTGTGATTTCAAAAGCTTGAAGAGAAAATCCCTCGGTACGATCTCATTTCCATCAATGTTCATTTTATCTGTTCTGCCGAATCCTATATCGCTTAGGAATTTTAACTTCTCGATATCAACGCTTCCCTCCCTCCACTCCACGTATTTGACACCTTTTTCTGCGAAGCTTGTAGGAATAGTTGCAAGTTCGGAATGCACTGTCCTGAATATCTTTGTCCTGCCTACCTCCCATCCAAAATCATATTCCTCACTTGCTGAAAAAGGCTCTGATTGGACAAACCCATTATCGTAATGTATTGCAGTAAGTGTGAACTCATCAAAGAGTGTACTGGGAGACCAGGTGAAAAAAAGCTTGGGATAATTAGTTTTATCTGCCCATCCATCCTTTATGAGTATCTTATCAATTTTATCCAGTTTGCTGGCGGCATAACTCGCCATTATGTTTGAAATTCCTGGCTGAGCACCCATTCCCGCTATTGCTAGAAGCCCCTTGTCCTTGAAATCCTGATCAAGCTTTAATTGCTCAAGAGTCACATAATACAACCCTCCAAGATCAAGATAATGCACTCCTGCCTCAAGTGCAGCTTTCATAATGTTGACATTATGGTAATACTGTACGGCGTTAATGACGACATCATTACCCCTCAGGACCTTTACAAGATTTTCATGATCTGATGCGTCCAGTTTAACATATTTTACCCTTTTATCTGCAAAATCAACTGTCCTATTTATATCAGCAACAGTTATTTCATCTACCTTTTCATTCCCCATTAGGTCATATACGGCGCATCTACCTGTAAGGCCCATTCCACCCACTACTATGGCCCTCATAATACTATATAGTAAATGATTCATATAAATATTTTGATTGAATCTGAAAAATATCCCAATATTATTCTAAAAACCTGAAAAAATTCCATCCTAAGGTCACTACATTAGAAAAAGTAATATACCCATTTGGAATAGCTTACTGTCTATAGGGAAAGGATGTGTTATTATGGAATCAGATGATGATACCGACCATAAAGAGGTTGGGATTCAACAAAAAGTTAAGAAGTACGAAACTAAGAAATCAATGAATTTGTTCAAGAAGGCAAAGAAAATTATACCGACAGGTGCAAGCTCCCTCATGAGAACGAGCTCATGGGACCCTTATCCTCTTTATATAAAAAGTGGAAAAGGGACAAGGATATGGGATGTGGATGGAAATGAATATATAGATTTTCTAATGGCATTTGGTCCCATCATAAATGGTCACGCAAATGAAAAGATAAATGGTGCAGTAAGGAAATTCCTTAGAAATGGAAGCCTATTTGGAGCGCCAAGTGAACTGGAATATAAGCTTGCAAAGGAATTCAAGAAATTTGTGACGACGCAGGACATGGTAATTTTTGCTCTGAGCGGTTCTGATGCAACCTTCAACGCTCTGAGAATAGCAAGGGCTGCAACTGGAAAAGATATGATTCTTAAATTCGAGGGGCACTATCATGGTCTTCATGATTATGCAGCTGTTTCTGTGGAGGCTCCGCCACCAGTCTCAGGTTTAAGATGGTTCCCAAAATCTCTTCCTTATTCTGCAGGTATACCTCCTGAAGTGATGGATACGGTAGTTGTAGCCTCGTGGAATGATCTGGAGAGTCTTACTAAAATACTGAAGATAAGGGGAAATGAAATCGCAGCAATAATCACGGAACCAATAATGGCAAACTCAACAGTCATAACGCCAGAGGGAGACTATCTGAAAGCGGTCAGGGAACTTGCCGATGAATATAATATATTGTTGATATTCGATGAAGTTATTACAGGATTCAGAGTTGGTCCGGGGGGAGCACAGAAACTCTACGGAGTTACACCGGACCTCTCGACTTGGGCAAAGGCATTAGGAAACGGATACCCAATATCTGCTATATCAGGTAAAAAGGAATATATGGAATTAATTGGCAACGGGGTTGGATTCGGTGGTACATATTTTTCATCCCCTATTTCGCTGGTAGCTGCAAATGCTAACCTGAAGCTGCTTGAAGCAGACGATTTTGCAGCTTACAGTCATCTGGGCAGAATTACCAGAAGATTGGGTAGAGGAATAGAAGAAATATGTGACAATCTCAATGAGAACATTTATGTGAACTATGAAACAGGTGTTCTCTCATTTGTGTTCACAGACCAAAGGAAGATAACAAATTACAGGGAAAGCGTGAACATGGATTGGAACAAATACAAGGGAATACAGCACAAGATGCTGCAGAGAGGTATATATTATCATCCCGACGGTGCTGAAAGATTGCCACCAAGTGTTGCTCATACTGACGAAGATGTCGATAAATTCCTTGTAGCCTTTGAAGAATCTCTGAAAGAATATAATAGAGAAAATTAATTTATTACTAATTTTTTCATATTTTCTAAGATTTAAGGTACTTTTTCCTGAAATTTCGAAGAATTGAAATACTTTGTCCACATATAATAACGATGGTTGAAAAAAATTTAGATGAAATTTTTGATCCTGTAGCGATAAGCTCGGAGCTAACATATGGAACATGGAGAAGGCAGAATGGGTGGAAGCCTCTTCTGTTTACAAAGGCCTATGGTCCATATTTTGAAGATAACAATGGACACAGATATCTGGACTTTTCTTCACAGTTGATGTGTTCTAATTTGGGTCATGGAAATCAGAGAATAAAGGAAAGCATAATGGAACAATTAAATAAATTTGAATATGCACAGCCTGGCTATGCAACAGAAATCAGGGCAAAGGTGGCAGTTGAATTAAAGAGTGTATTACCTGAAAATCTTGTAAAATACTTCTTTGGTTCTTCCGGGACCGAAGCTAATGAAGCAGCAATAAAAACCGTAAGAATGTTTTTTTCTTCAGATAAGAAAACAAAGATAATTTCCAATTACAATTCCTATCACGGTTCAACAATGGGAAGTGTCTCTCTCACAGGGGATTTTAGGAGGATAGCTGTAGATACATTTTACTCATCACAGGGAGTGCTTCACGCACCCCCACCATACTGTTACAGATGCCCTCTAGGCCAGCATTATCCCGAATGTAATCTAGCATGTGCGAATTATCTTGATTATATGATAAAGAATGAAGGTAATGTAGGGGGGGTTGTGGTAGAACCTGTAACAGGGACTAATGGCGTTATAGTCCCTCCAGAGGGCTATCTACAGAGAATAAGAGAAATAACCAGGGAAAATGATGTTCTTCTTGTGACTGATGAGGTTATGAGTGGTTGGGGAAGGACAGGTGAATGGTTTGCCGTAGATAATTGGTCGGTAAAGCCCGATATATTGACTACCGCTAAAGGAATAACAGGTGCTTATCTTCCATTATCATTAATGGCTACAAGCAGGAGAATAGCAGATTTCTTTGAAAATAATTATTTTGCACATGGACATACGTATGAAGCTCATCCAGTGCCCCTGGCCGCTGCATACGCAGCAATAAGGGAATACAAGGATAAAGACCTCATAAAGCATTCCAAGAATCTTGGGAAAGTATTAAAGAAAAGGCTAGAAGAGATAAAGGAAAGGCATAGATCAGTCGGAGACGTAAGAAGTATAGGACTTTTTGGAGCAGTGGAGCTTGTCAAGAACAGAGAAATTAAAACACCCTTCAACAACTATTTGGATAAATTAAAAGGAAATCCACTGATGACAGACAGAGTGGCAAAATATGCTATGGAAAAAGGGGTTTACATCAGCACCTGGATAAACCATTTTATAATTGCACCGCCATTAATAATAACAGAAGAAGAGTTAGAAAAGGGGCTGGATGTGGTTGATGAAAGCCTATCTGTTTCGGATAAGGAGGTTTTATAATGAGAAAAATCAAAAATTTTGTGAATGGAAAATTTTTGGAACCTGAAGGGGAAGGAAAATATGAAATCTACAATCCTGCTGAAGGAAAAGTAATCGCCACTGTTCCTGAGGCCAGAAGAGAAGATATAGATGATGCAGTGGATAAAGCATGGGAAGCACAGTTAAAATGGAGCAAAGTTCCAATTACGGACAGGATAAAGTTTCTCTTCAAACTTGAAAATATAATGTGGGATGAAATAGATGATCTAGCAAAGGTCACCACAATGGAGCATGGAAAAACTGTTGAAGAATCAAAGGGGGATATTATAAGGGCAATACAGAATGTAGAATCAGCTGCAGCAGCCACATATCACATAATGGGTGAAAATAATAGAAATATAGCGAGAGATGTTGATGAAGAATTGATAAGGGTGCCGCTAGGAGTCTTTGGGATAATAAGCCCATTCAATTTCCCGGTTATGATACCTTTTTGGTTCATCCCTTACGCAATAGCGATGGGAAATACAGTTGTGGTCAAACCTTCAGAGAAAACACCGATGAGCATGGAACGATCAATGGAAATGATAAAAAAATCAGGTATCCCAGACGGAGTAGTGCAATTGGTAAATGGAGGCGGAGAAGCCGTCAATTTCATGCTGGAAAACAAAAAAATTTCAGGGATTAGTTTTGTAGGGTCAACTCCAGTAGCTAAATATGTCTATGAAAAGGGAGTTTCTTACGGTAAAAGAGTACAGGCCGGCGCCTCTGCTAAAAATTTTGTTATGGTGATGCCAGATGCAGATCTGGATTCAAACATGAGTAACATGATTGGTTCATTTTTTGGGAATGCAGGGGAAAGATGTCTAGCAGGATCAGTTCTCGTCACGCTTCCCGAGAATCATGACATGGTAATAAGGAAATTCGAAGAAGCAGCAAAAAAACTTAAAGTAGGGAATGGACTGGAATCTGGTACTGATATGGGGCCTTTAATAAGAAAGGATCATATGGAGAGAGTAAAGGAATACATAGCATCGGCGGAAAAGGAAGGTGGAAAGATAATACTGGATGGAAGAGAAATTGATATGAAAGGGAAGGAAGGTTTCTTCCTTGGCCCCACGATTATTGACAGTGTGTTGCCGAGCATGAAAGTTGCAAAGGAAGAAATTTTTGGACCAGTTGCCTCGGTAATGACTGCAAATGATTTTGATGAGGCAATAGATATAATAAATTCCTCAAGGTACGGAAATGCTTCAACGATTTACACTACGTCCGGGCATTATGCAAGAGAATATACAGAGAGAGTACAGGCGGGCAATATAGGGATAAATATAGGAGTTGCTGCACCAATAGCATTCTATCCATTCTCAGGATTTAAAGAATCATTCTTCGGAGATCTCCATCCGCAGGGTGGAAAGGATCATATACTTTTCTTTACTGAGAGAAAAGTAATAATTTCAAAATGGTAACATGAGGGATAGGATATTATTTAAATTTATTTCCTATATTATTAATTAAATATGGATTTTTTATATGAAATACTATGCTTTCATAAAATAAATCTAATTTTGTGTGAAAACAAAAGATTTTAATCCAAGATTAGTGTATAGTATTGAATAATCATGGTATCGAAAAAAAGTATGATTGTGATTATCGTGGTTGTCGTTCTAATAGTTTCTGCTTTTGCGATTGGAATTACTGAACTTAATTCGCAGAAAAAAACATCATCCACCACAACATCTCAAACAAAAAATTCACTGACTGTTGAGGAAGGTTTACCACCTGATAGTCTTGACCCGGCCGTAACATATACGACTCCTGGATGGGAAGTCATGAATCAAGTTTATCAGGGTCTTGTTGCTCCCAATGGAACAAGCATGACATCATTTGTTGGAGTTTTAGCATATAACTGGAGCATCTCATCAAATGGAATGAATTATACTTTTTATCTGAGACACAATGTAACCTTTAGCAATGGAGATCAATTTACAGCATATGATATATGGTTTTCTGTATATAGGACCATAATAATGGATCAGGCACCCTCCTGGATAATGAGCCAGAATCTGGCCCCGGGGAATGGAGTTAATTTTAATATAACTGCGTCAATTCTGAATGATATTAACTACACAGATCCAAATTCTACAGATTTAAACTATATGGAGTATCCAAATCAGTCAATACAGGTTGTAAATCCATACGAGCTAATAATGCATCTCGGGTATGGTTACAACGGAAATGTTCCTTATAACGCATTTTTGATGACATTAACAACACCAATGGCCGCTGCCGTGGATCCGAGGGTTGTCGAAGCCCATGGTGGTGTACAGGCTGGAACTCCAAACTCGTGGATGGAAAGCAATGCAATAGGAACAGGGTTCTATGAAATTTTCTCATACACTCCTTCACAGGGAGTTACGTTGACTGAAAATCCTACCTATTGGGCCAAATATGTTCCACAGAGTCAATGGAATTATGCAATACAACCTCCTTATTTGAAGACTATAATAATCTTATATAAATCACTCTCTTCCAGGATTTCCGACCTGAAATCTGGTAACGCCCAGATAATAGAAGCACCAGTTCAGGATTATAACTCACTAAAAGGTATCCCTAATGTTAATGTAAGCCTTTTGCCAATTCAATTCGGTTCTTCTCAGGACGCTTACTTTGTTTATATGGATCCTTATGCATTTTCCCCATTCCAGAACATTGATGTGAGGAAAGCAGTAACATTCGCAATAAATTATCAAGGTATAATAAGCACTGTCTTTGACGGTTATGCTAAACAATGGATAGGGCCAGTTCCGCCTGGATTTCCCGACTACAATCAGAGTATTGCTGGCTTGAGTTTTTACCCTTATAATGCAACTATGGCCGCAGAATACCTTGCACAGGCAGGTTACAGAGCGACGTTACCCAACGGCACCGTTCTGAATCCTTCAGGGAACAAATTCCCCTCAGTTAACTTCCTCTATACCTCGGATTCAACTTCTGAAACAGAAACGGCTCAAATAATCCAGAGTAATCTTGCGGCGATAGGAATAAACATAGTTCTAACACCATTAACAATGACATCATATACCTCGGAAGTATTCTCAAATGCTACTAATTCTACCCAATATCCAATGGGTATAAATTTCTACACCGAGGATTACAGCGCTTCTATAGATTACGTGGATGCTTTAGCTGATGGTGATTATGTGGGGACATCTGCATACTTCAATGAATCTGTATTCAATGCTACTGTAAATGCTAGTGCCACATTTAACAACTCAGCCATAATACAAAATTTCTCATTCATAACCCAGACTATGTATAATCAGTATGTTATGCCTTGGCTATACGTACCATATTTCCTGAGCATAACACAGAGTGATGTTACAGGTATTATACCTAATCCAGCAGGATCAGGAGCAGGCTATTTCATGTTCTATAATACTGTTCATTACACATAAGCTGGTGCTTGCATGGAGGGCAGAAAGGAGCTGGTATACTACATTGCCAGAAGGATAGCATCATCCATACTTGTGATACTGGGAACAATAATTATAATATTTTTAATTTCTCATGTTTTGAGCAAGAATCCTGCAGCATTGTGGGCGGGTCCTAAGGCAAGATCATCCACAATAGCATATGTGATACAGAGGTATCATCTTAATGCTCCATTATACACACAGCTATGGTATTTCATATCAAATTTTTTTACAGGTAATTTAGGGCTTGATCCTGTGACTGGAAAATCAATTTCTTCTGAAATTCTGTATTATTTCCCTAACACTCTTGAACTCGTTTTGGCCGCTCTTTTAATAATTATAGTTTTAGGGTTAGGGCTTGGCTATATTGCTGCTATAAATTTTTCCAGCAAAAAGGATGCCCTGATAAGGATACTCTATACAGCTGCGTGGGCATCACCGACTTTCCTTGTATCTACCCTTGCCATTTTGATTTTCTCATCATATATTCCAATATTTCCTTCAGGAGGGATGTATTCCCCGTACATACTCCCCCCGCATAGGGTTACTGGTATGTTCGTACTGGACTCCCTGATATCTTCGAACATCAATGATTTCCTTAATGGAATGTACCATCTCATACTCCCTGCACTTACACTGGCATTTCTGAACTTTGGTATCGTAACAAGAATAAGCAGAAATGGGATCCTTGGGGTCAAGTGGCTTCCATATGTTAAAGTTGCAAGAGCAAAGGGATTGGATGAAAAACATGTTAGCCGCAATCATATACTTAGAAATGGATTAATAGAATCAAACACAGTCATTGCTGTGATGTTCGGGTGGCTGATAACTGGAACAGTTGTGGTGGAGGAAATATTTTCATGGCCGGGAATTGGAAGATTTGCGTATTCCGCAATATCATCAGATGATTATCCTGTACTTATTTTTGTAGTAATAACATTCACCGTCTTTGTCATTGCTGCAAATCTGATTGCTGATATTATGTATGCAGTCCTTGATCCAAGGATAAGGTTAAGTGGTGAGAAATGAAATCATCTATAAGGTCTGCAATGAAAATAATCTTCTCAAACGGGCTGTCAGCGGCAGGTTTTATAATTATAGCATTTTTCACAATTACCGCAATACTTTACCTGATTATAGGGAACAGAATGCTTCCATATAACCCCCTCCAGATAAACCTGTATCAGGCAAATGCCCCTCCGAGTTACTCTCATATTTTTGGAACAGATGAGTTGGGAAGGGATATTTTTTCTAGAATAATAGCTGCCCTCCCAGTAGACCTCGGAATTTCCATATTCGTGGTGTTAGCGTCAGCAATGATCGGTTTATTCATGGGAACCATTGCGGGCTATTTCAGGGGATTAATAGAAGAAGTTATAATGAGGACAACAGATCTGTTTTTTGCCTTTCCGCCGCTGATAATGTCAATGGCAATAGCTGCCACTTTGGGTCCCAGTCTTTTGAATGCTGCAATCTCAATAATATTTGTGTGGTGGCCTCCTTACGTAAGACTGGTCAGAAGCAGTACACTGCAGGTCTCAGCAAATGAATTTATCACTATGTCCAAGGTTCTTAACACTCCATTCAGAAGAATATTCATGAAGGGTATATTTCCAAATATTGTAACAAGTCTGCTCATATACGCCACCATGGATATAGGAACGGCAATGCTGACTCTATCGACTCTTGGTTTCCTTGGAATAGGTATCCCCGTTACAACTCCTGAACTAGGAATGATGGCGTCTATACTTTCGACGAATTTTTACACATATCCCCTTGAAGGCCTCATTCCCGCATTCTTCCTGTTCTTAATAGTTATGGGGTTCAGTCTTCTGGGCGAGGGACTTGCAGAGATTATAGACCCCAATATTAGAGGGCATCTTTTATCGAGGAAGAAAAGGTTGGAAGAAATAAATAGAATAAAATCAGAATCGACGAACTGAATTTTAATTTATTTTTTTCTTATCTTTCCTGCTACCGGGATAGAATGCAAAGACTATAAGTCCAACTAAAATCAGGGCCATTATTATATTGCTCTGTTCTGGTATATACTGAGTTTTACCTTCTATCCAAAGTTTAAGAGTACCAACTACTGGGAGGTATCCAAAAACTACTCCCTTCACCTGGGTCATATTGACCAAAGAATTATCAATACCGCTTCCTGGCTGCTGATCGGCTACTGGATTATTATCCCCCATAGTCACAAATCCCGTCTCCCCAATATAATTTGCAAGATCAATGAAAACGTTCTGATGCCTGAAACCCTTGTCGAATATGGTAACAGTGCTTCCTGAAATATTTAGCCAGGATGGATTATTATTTCCATATAGTATCGGAGTATCGCCATTCCATCCTTCAACATAAAAGAGCGCCCTATGGATTACAAGCTCTCCCCTGTAGTAGTCATTGTAGACTATCACGTCACCATATTCCCCATAATTCACAGGCCCACCTGACTCTCTGGCCACCAGATATGTGATAACATCTTTAAATGAACTCACCTTTTTTACTCCAACAATATCCCCAGTATTTATAACTCCAAACACAAAATTTTGACCGTGTTGCATTGAACTGGACTCAACAACTACCGCTGGTGGCCAATTTTGGGAATATACAGTAAGAGAAGCGAAAATTAATACAATTACAAGTATTACTCCTATCGAAGTGAAAATCTCAGATTTATTCTCTTTCCATATGCTCTTCTTTTCTGTCACTCTACTCAAACTTTATTTATTCAAATATTATTAATCTAACGAATCTATGATTATGGAAAAAATCCACCAATATAATATTTTATTAAGAAGTATTTCATATAGGTATTATGCCAGCTAAAAAAAATACAGAAGTGCAGCTTAACTCAATGGATAAAAAAATATTGAGGGCCATATTTGATTCCAAGGATACCAATCTCAGTGTAATTTCTAAAAAAGTAGGGCTTTCAAAATCTACAGTACATAACAGACTTAAGAAAATGAGAACTTCTGGATATATAAATGGGGTTATACCGCTGATGGAACAATCATTCATAAAGAAGCAGCTTACAGCGGTATCCCTTATAAAGGCTAGATATGGTCCGGAATATGCTGAGGAAGTAGGCAAAAGAATATCCAAAATAAAGGGAATATGGGCAGTATATTTTGTAATAGGTAGCAATGATTTTGTAGCACTTATTAGAACGAAGACAAAAGAAGAACTTGAATATATAGTAAATGAATTAAGCAAGACAGAGGGGATAGAGAGAAGCGAGACAATTATGGTTCTGAACACACTTAAAGAGGATTTTCCAGAGTCATTGAAACTGACAGTTACAGATGACTGAATCAAATATTTATCCTCATCGGTAATTTAAGAATAATATTTTCTTTATTTTACTATTAATTAAGAAAAAAATTCTCAAAATTAATTAATTAGACTAAGTATTTATTAGTTAATATACTAAAATAGTATTAAAGAAAAGAGGTTAATTATAATGATAAAAAATTGGTCGAGCATACTAGAGGCACCAATATTAAGGACAGAACTTCCAGGTCCAAAATCAAGGGAATTAATAGAAATTCAGGATAAATTGGAAACTGCAAGCAGGTCATATACTAAATTTTTCAGGATAGCATTAGATAAAGGTATAGGGTCAACGGTTGTAGATGTTGATGGTAATGTTTTCATAGATTGGTTCGGAGGAGTATCCGTAATGAATCTGGGTCACGGTAATCCCGTTGTAATTGAGGCGATCAAGAAGCAGCTGGATAAGATGTCTCATATTACAGAAATTCCCACTGAAGCAAGAATAGAATTTTTGAAAACTCTCAATTCCACACTCCCAAATGGAATGAGAAATAGATCTAAAGTGTTATTCACTGTAACTGGTGGTGATGCCTGTGAGGCAGCCGTATCCCTGGCCAAATATCAATCCAAGAAGAATACAATAATATCATTCTCAGGTTCCTACCATGGGGTAGCAGGTGGTATTGTCAATGCTACAGCCAACAATCATTACAGGCAATATGCAGGTTTTGAAAATTCAAGCTTCTTTCATGTTCCTTATCCATATTCATACAGGTTCCCGTGGAAAGTTCCAAAGGATGATATATCAAAGTCTGTAGTTGAATATGTTGAATACCTCATAAGGGACAATTATTCGGGTATATCTCCTGTTGGAGGAATTCTTGTTGAACCCATACAAGGTGAGGGGGGGTATATAGTACCACCTGATGATTTCCTTCCAATGTTAAGGGAAGTTTCAGATAAATTCTCCATACCGCTTATAATTGATGAGGTGCAGAGTGGAGTGGGAAGGACAGGGAAGATATGGGCGATAGATCATTACGGTGTGAAGCCGGATATAATGTGTATATCAAAAAGTATAGGTGGTGGGATACCTGTATCGGCCGTAGTTTATAGAGAGGATTATGACAATATACCCCAGGCGTTTCATCTCGGGACATACAGAGGAAATCCACTAGGTCTTGCGGCGGGGTCGGCAGTCCTGAATTATCTTAAGGAGAGTGGAATTCTGGATAGAGTTAAAAATAAAGGGGAATATCTGAAGAAGAGATTCGGCGATATGGAGAATGGTAATGAAATGATTGGAGAAGTCAGAGGGAAGGGTTTTATGATAGGAATAGAATTGGACTCCGATAAAAATAAAACTCCAGGTACTGCGGAAGCATCGGCTCTCAGGGATAAAATGTTCAGGAAAGGGCTTTTAATGCATACTTGCGGTCATTATTCGAACGTTATGAGATTTATGGCTCCTTTGAATATAGAAGATCAACTGATTGAAAGGGGAATTGAAATATTCGAAGATTCAATAAGGAATGTGAGGGATAAGAAATGACAATCGATACAGTAAATCCATACAATAACAAAATAATAGGAAGATACGAAATGGATTCTGTAGAGAAAGCAATATCCAAGATAAGGAGAGTCAGGGAGGAACAAAAAGAGTGGTCAAAAAGCCTCGAAGAGAGGGTATCATTTTTCAAGAATGTAATAAAACCTAATTTCGAGAAAAATATAGATAACATTTCCAAATTGATGACAGAAGAGATGGGCAAACCGATATCGCAGAGCGTATCAGAGGTCAGGAAATCAATAAGGCTTATAGATTATTTGATTGAGAATGCTTATTCAATATTTTCTCCTGAGTACATACCTACAGAGGCAAAGAAAAGTTATATCAGGTTTGATCCACTCGGCGTTGTTCTTTCAATAGAACCTTGGAATTTCCCATTATGGCAGGCAGCAAGAGCAATATTTCCAGCTTTATTGGCAGGTAACGGGGTGGTCCTGAAACACGCAAGTCTCGTCACCGGTGTATCACTAAAAATAGAGGAGTTGATAGAACTCCCAGTATTCAAATCATTGGTGATCAATGGAAACACAGCATCATCCATGATAAAATATGTGGACGGAGTGGCATTTACGGGATCTACTCCAACAGGAGCTGGAATAGCGGAAATTGCCGGAAAAGAACTTAAAAAGGTGGTAATGGAACTGGGTGGTTCAGATCCTTTCATTGTGTTGAAGGATGCTGATATTGACAAAACGGCCAGAAACGCTGCTATGGGAAGACTCCAAAACAATGGCCAGAGTTGTATAGCGTCGAAACGCTTCATTGTTGACGAATCAATTTTCAACGATTTCTATGAGAAAATGAAGGAAGAATTTTCCAAGGTGAAAGTAGGTGATCCGATGGATCAGTCAACATACCTTGGTCCTCTTGCATCATCATCACAAAAGGAAACCATAATGAAGCAGATCAGTTATCTCAAGAATAAAGGGAGAATTGAAATTTTAGGTAACGAGGAAGGAAATATAGTGCCTCCAACAATAGTACAGACTGATGAAAGCTATCAGGAAGAAATATTCGGACCCGTAGCAATTCTGAAGAAATTTAAGGATGTTAATGAAGCAATTGCTCTTGCAAATGACACTCCTTTTGGACTCGGGACGTCGATATGGGGTTCTGACACAGAAGCCGAGAAAATAATTCCAGAAATACAGGCTGGAATGGTCTATGTTAACAGCATAGTGTTTTCCGATCCGAGGTTGCCTTTCGGAGGAATAAAGAAAAGTGGGCTTGGTAGGGAGCTTTCAGTATATGGCTCCAGGGAATTCACGAATATGAAGACAGTATATATCAACTGGTGACGGTTATTGCATAATGCCCCTTATGGAACCTTGAAATATCCTTCACTTGCTGGACAGTGAATTCATCTTTTAATTTTTTTATTTCATCATTTATAGATGATCCTGCCCTCATAGAATATGTTTTAAACATCAAAATACCACGTTTAGCATCGAAGAATTTCATATTCCTGATAAATATATCTATCTGGTTTGGCTGTGCTATATCCTGGTATATAAGGTCAGTCTTGTCAATAAAAATCCCGAATGTTTGAGGTTTAGAGGCATCCAGTAGCATTGGTAATACATTACTTCTTACGGAACTTAGTTGCATAAGTTTCACGAATGGCATAGGTGAAAATTCAATTGCAAAAACCAGGCCATCACTTACTATATCGGATACATGGGATACTGTAGTTCCGGTTGAAGCTCCAAGGTATACTACATGAAAGCTTTTCTTTATCTCCGGCCTAAGGCCTGATTTAATGGACGAAGATAATTTACTCCTCAAAGGGGAAAATAGTCTGTAGTATACATTATTTCTTTTAATAACATCTTCCCCATAAACAGGCTTGGGATATTTTGAAGCAGTGAAGAGCTTCCCATTTTCTTCATACAGGTTATCCGCAAATATTTCCTTCATCAGACAAACATCTCTAAGTTCTTACCTGACTGTGATGATTTATTCCTCTGCAGATTTATTTTTTCAACTGCCTTTGTAAATTCCCTCTGAGTCACGAAATCATTTCCGTCCCTTATTGCAAACATTCCAGCTTCAACGGAAACTGCTCTAAGATCAGCACCTGAAAATCCATCTGTGATATCTGCTATTTTTGATAGATCAACATCCTTGAGGTTCATCCTTCCGGTGTGTATTTTCAAAATATCAGTCCTTCCTTTTTTATCAGGCAACGGGATCTCAATAATCCTGTCAAATCTTCCTGGCCTCATTAGGGCCTCATCCAGCGTATCTGGTCTATTTGTTGCCGCTACCAGCTTTATATTTCCCAGAGGTTCAAAACCATCTATTTCCGCCAGTAACTGCATAAGGGTCCTCTGGACTTCTCTGTCTCCAGAGGTGGATGAATCTATCCTTCTTGATCCTATGGCGTCCAGCTCATCAATAAATATTATTGACGGTGCTTTCTTCCTCGCAAGATCAAAAAGTTCCCTAACCAATCTCGCTCCCTCTCCAATGTACTTCCTTACAAGTTCGGATGCAACGACCCTGATGAATGTTGCGTTAGTGTTATTGGCAACTGCCTTTGCAAGTAAAGTTTTTCCAGTTCCAGGATAACCGACAAGTAATACACCTGTAGGTGGATCCACCCCTACTTTCTTGAATATTTCAGGTTTAAGTAAAGGAAGCTCTACCATCTCTTTGATTTCCTTGATTTGCTCATCAAGACCTCCAATATCTGCATAAGTTACCTTGGGTTTTTCGCTTATCTCAGAAGCAACGACAGTTGGATCATATGCCTCAGGAATAACTGATATTACCGATAGCGTAGCTTTGTTGAGTGCTACTCTTGCACCTACTGTCAATTTATCCTTGGGTATATGCTCCGACGTATAGACAAGGAAGCTCGGTCCTGTGCTGCTTCTGATAACCACTCTTCTGTCGTCTATTACGTCCTCTACAGATCCTATTAGTAGAGGCGGCAATTTTAATCTATTAAGTTCCTTCTTGAGTTTATCCACTTCGTCTTGGAGTCTTTTATTCTCCATTTCTGTAAATCTCTTCTCTTCCTCCACGGCCCTCAGTTGCCTCAGTACTTCTTCAACGTCATTCAGTTCGTCTACTTCGTCGTCAGTTTTCGTCTGACTTCACCTTTAAACAATAACAATGATTTTTATTTAAACATAATGTTTGTTCAATCTTCTCTTTTTAAAGTTGTAATAAAGTATGCCTGCTATTATAAAGCTTATGAAATAGCTTATATCTATCCCCCCGAGATATCTTGACACTGGAAATGTATATGAAAAAGAACCGATTGAAATATTCATGAAAGGTATAGAAACAAACAGTCCCCCTAGGTAAGAAATTAAGCCTTCCAGATTGATCTCATTTTTAAAATTAAGTTTAAATTCCCTGAAAATTAGGAAATCTATAATGAGTATTGCCACCCACGGTGATATCCAGTAATCCAGAATGAACAGGAATGATTCAAAGAACTGATAGAACCCAGAATAAAAAAGGATTGAAAGAATAAGTCCAACAATAGCTATTATACCAACAAATTTTGTCCTTTTAATCCTGATACCGCCGACCAATCCCGAAAGTGTTGAAGAATAAAGATTAAGGACATTAGCAGAAATCCCACCGAGGACTATAGCCATTAGTGATAAAATATAAAATTTCCCAGATATCAGAGCCAATGAAGACAAGGGGGACGAATTTTGCGTAGAATATGATATTATAAGGGCTACTAACTCAACAAACGTTGTTGAAATAACTGAACCCAGTAAAACATTTAAAAAGACGTTTTTAACGCTAACACTTTCAGGTAAGTATCTGGAATAATCTGAAGCATAAGGCCCCCAGCTCATAAGATAGCTGTATGAGAATGCTATCATACCAAAAAATGAGATACCCATTGAAATGTGTCCGGAATTTACATATTTCATATCTCCGTCAAGAACTGTTCTTATAAATATAAGTAGAAATAAAATTCCCAATACATATGAAAGTATCCTCTCAATTTTATGAATAAAATCGTGTCCTACTAATGCTATTATATATACAACCAAAACAAACAAAAGCAGCAAAAATACATAGGATACCCTTATAATAAGATAAAGGGCAATGACTGAAAGGATATTATTAATGATGAACCATCCAAGGGTATTTGATAGGTTAAGAACTCCGAAAAATTTCATTACTCTCCTGCCCATAGAATTTGTTGTACCCATCATCTGTGGATAACCGGTCTTAGGTCCCATTGTAGCAGATAAAGCAACTATTATGGAACCCAGAATATTTCCTATAAGAATTGAAATAAAAGCACTTTCGAAACTGAGTCCGATTGCAATGGGTATAAATCCTAATGCGAAATCAGCAATGGTAAGATTTGCTGCGAACCACAGGGTGAATAATGATCTTGGTGATCCTCTTCTTGAATTAATGTCAACCCTTTCAATCCCTATCTGTTCTATGGTCACTTCCGAACATGTGTTCAATATATTAATAATTTTAGTCCCTCAGAATATACCAGGTTCCAGTTCCAAATGCACAGAGGTTATTATCGCCATCATAAACACTCATCTTCACAAAATAAACTCTTTTCCCTTCCTTTATTACTTCACCAACAGCTCTGGCCGGACTCTTTATTACAGGTCTGAGATAATTAATATTGAGATTGGTTGTTACCTGATTTGATTTACTCATAGTAAGAACAGCGGTCCCTCCTGCAGTATCTATCATTGTTGCTATTGCCCCACCATTCATCATATTTCCTGTTCTCATATGATATTCCTTTAAGTCAAGAACAGCCTCTGCCTTTCCAGCATCAATAATATTGATCTTAATACCCAAATATTTAATGAAAGGATCTTTTTCAATCAGTTCTGCAATCATATCCCATTCAATCATAAGATGAGGTAAAAAACAATTACTTAAAAAAGTTATGTATTTGAGATGCAGAGAAAATACTGGGAAACAGAATATAGGAAAAGAGGGAAGCTATGGAGAGGTTCATCCAGGGAAATGGAAGAGATAACAAATTACATAATAAAAGAAGGAAGAACACTTGATGCCGGCTGTGGAAACGGAAAAGATACACCCCCACTTGGAAACATTATAGGTTTAGATTTTTCAAGGAACGCGCTAAAACTTTATCCATTCAATAAAAAGGTACAGGGGGACATTACAAGCCTTCCATTTAAATCATCAACTTTTTTAAATATCATTTTCATACATTCTCTAGATCACCTTCTAGAAAAAGATAGAAAAATTGCCCTCAATGAGGCCAACAGAATACTGCAAAAAGGAGGGAAAGTTGTAATAAAATCGTTTACCATCAATGATTTCAGATATGGGAAAGGAAAGGAAATAGAACCAAGTACCTTTGAGAGAGGGAATAAAATTCAAACTCATTATTTTAATAACGAAGAATTTGATAATATTCCATTATTTAAATTGGAAAGAAAGAAAATCATTAATTATAATATTATTATAAAAGGGGAAGTTATTAAAAGGGAGGAAATAATTATAATTTTAATTAAATAAATAATTACAAAATACCTTTAATATTGAATCAGATGTATTAAGAAAAATGGTCTATTGAAAATTATAAATATATAGAAACATTATGGTTTAAAGTGAAAAAATGGACGATTATTCCGCAAAGGATATAGTAGTTCTTGAAGGTCTTAAGGCTGTAAGAAAAAGACCCGCTATGTACATAGGGAGTACAGACAGCAGGGGCCTTCATCAACTCATATATGAAGTTATAGATAATAGCATCGACGAATCAATGGCCGGATACTGTAAGAATATATACGTTTCAATAAACGGAAAAACAGTAACGGTGGAGGATGATGGGCGTGGTATTCCAGTCGATATTCATCCTAAATACAATAAACCAGCCCTGGAAATTGTTCTGACTGAACTCCATTCGGGCGCAAAATTTGAGAAAAAAGTTTACAAAGTATCAGGGGGATTACACGGGGTAGGGGTACATGTTGTCAATGCTCTTTCCTCAAAATTTGAGGTATTCATAAAAAGGGATGGGTATGTTTATTACCAGAGATATTCAAAGGGAGAAAAAGAAACAGATGTTTTAAAGGTAGGGACAATTGTTGGAAATAAAATAGAATGGAATGGCAGTATTAGATGCAATTTTCATATAGATTCACCAACAGGAACACTACAGACGTTTGAACCTGATGATACAATAATGGAAACTACGGATTATTCATCTGAGATTATCAGGAACAGGATAGAAGAATTATCATATTTGAACAAAGGGCTTTCAATAACACTGAACTGGAATGGGAAAGAAGAGACTTTCCAGCATAGTGGCGGTATTGTAGAAATGGTGAAAAACATAAACTCAGGAAAGAAAGTTCTCCATGATGATATAATATACAATATTTCAGAGAGGGATTCAGGAGTAGTTGAATTCGCTCTTCAGTACAACGAGACTGTAAATGAAAACCTCCTTGCATTTGTTAATAACATAAATACGAGGGAGGGTGGAACACATGTTTCGGGCTTCAGGGCAGCACTTACCAAGGTAATGAATGATTTTGCCAAGGAAATGGAAATAATAGATTCTGATGATTTCTTCACGGGTGAGGATGTTAGGGAAGGACTCACTGCAATAATTCACGTTAAGATACCAGAACCTCAATTCGAGGGTCAAACAAAGGAAAAACTTGGTAATAGCAATGTTAAAGGTATGGTTTTCAGCGCAGTATCAGAATATCTTAAGCTTTACTTTGAAGATCACCCCAAATCAGCAGAATCAATTGCAAGAAAAGCATATCAGGCTGCAGTAGCGAGGGAAGCAGCCAGAAGCGCAAGGGAGATGGCAAGATCTAAAGCAACAATGAATGCTACACTTCCAGGAAAGCTTGCAGACTGTACGCTGGAAGACCCGACAAAGACTGAGCTTTATATAGTGGAGGGGGACTCGGCAGCAGGTTCCTCAAAACAAGGGAGGGACAGATCGTTTCAGGCCATTCTTCCACTTAGAGGGAAAATATTGAATGTGGAAAAGGCTGGATGGGACAGGATACTAAAGAATAATGAAATTAAGAGCTTGTTTGCAGCAATAAACATGGGTCCAAATGACAAATATGATCCAAGCAGATTAAGGTATGGAAAAATTATTATTATGACAGATGCAGATGTTGATGGTAGCCATATAAGGACGCTCCTTCTTACCCTCTTCTACAGGCATCTGAAGGATCTCCTGATTAATGGGCATATTTACATAGCACAGGTTCCTTTATTCAGAATTCAGAAGGCTACTACAGTAAAGTATGTTTATACTGAGAATGAGAAGGATGAACTTGTAAAGCAGATGAACAATCCTATAGTTCAAAGATTCAAGGGACTGGGAGAAATGAATCCTGAACAACTATGGGAAACGGCCATGAACCCTGAGACAAGGAAACTGCTTCAGGTGACCATAAACGATGCGCAGGAAGCTGATTATCTATTCTCCCTTTTAATGGGTGAAGAGGTGGAGCCGAGAAGGGAGTTTATAATGAACCATGCCAAAGAGGCCCAGAATATAGATGTGTGATTATTATGGTTGAAATCAGAGCTATTGAAAAGGAAATGAAGTACTCATATCTGGATTATGCAATGAGCGTTATAGTTTCAAGGGCGATACCAGATGTGAGGGATGGTTTAAAACCTGTCCAGAGGAGAATTCTCTATTCAATGTATGAAATGGGGCTAACCTTTGATAAACCCTACAGGAAATCAGCAAGGATAGTCGGAGAGGTAATGGGTAAGTATCACCCACACGGAGACAGTGCAATATATTCTTCACTTGCAAGGATGGCACAGGATTTCTCAATGAGGTATCCTCTGATTCAGGGGCAAGGAAATTTTGGGAGCATGGACGGGGATCCTCCAGCTGCAATGAGGTATACAGAAGCAAGACTCCAAAAAATCTCAAGCGATATTCTTGGGGATATAGAATACGATACAGTTGATTTTGTCCCAACATTTGATGGCACAATGAAGGAACCAGTGTTCCTTCCATCAAAGATACCGAATGTTCTAATAAACGGTACATCAGGAATTGCTGTAGGTATGGCAACAAACATGCCGCCTCACAATATTAGCGAAGTTGTGGACGGTTTGATTTATCTGGTAAGGAATAGAAATGCCACTGTGGATGAACTGATACAGTATGTTAAGGGTCCGGATTTTCCTACGGGAGGAGTCATATTAGGAAAGAATGGAATAATGGACGCATACAGGACCGGAAGAGGAAAACTAGATCTTAGGGCAAGAGCAGAAATCAAGAAGAATGAGATAATTTTCAATGAAGTCCCTTACGAAGTAAACAAGGCAGAATTGCTTTCTAAAATGGCAGAATTATCTAAGGAGGATGTCATAGAGGGAGTTCAGAATATAAAGGATGAGAGCAGCAAGGAAGGAATAAGAATAGTAGTAAAGGTTCAAAACGGATTTAATCCAGAAGTTACACTCAAGCAGATATATGAGCATACGCAGATGCATGTAACTTATGGAATAATCAACCTTGTGATAGTTGATCAGGTTCCAAAGACCATGAGCCTGAAGGAAATAATGGAAGAATATTTGAAACACAGGGAAAATATTGTAAGAAGAAGAACAGAATTCTTCCTTAAAAAGTCAAAAGAGAGGCAGCATATACTTGAGGCACTTATAATTGCCTTGGATAAAATAGATCTTACAATTAAGATAATAAGAGAATCAAAGGAAGTGAAAGATGCAAGAGACAATCTAAAGAAAGAATTTTCTATAGATGATGAGCAGGCAAATGCAATACTTGATACTAAACTGCAGAGGCTTACCTCCATGCAAATGCAGGATCTGAAGAATGAAATGAAGGAACTTTATGAGAAAATCAGGGATTATGAGGATATATTATCTAAAGAAGAAAGGCGCTGGGAAATAATAGTTGATGAATTAGAGGAAATAAAGGAACTTTACGGTGACTCCAGAAGAACTGAAATTACAGACAGCTACGTGGAGACCACGGAGGAAGAGCTGATACCTCACGAAAATAATACAATAATATTGACAGAAGATAACAGGCTAAACAGAATGGATATGGATACATTCACCCAGCAGAGGAGGGGAGGAAAGGGAGTATTTGCAGGTTATCCTGATTCTGAAATAAGGCAAATAATAAGCTGTGATTCTCATGACAGGGTATACCTGTTCTCAAGCGCAGGAAAAGTTTACCAAATCAAGGCTTATGCAATTCCCAAAGGTGAGAGGAGATCCAGGGGGAAATTAATATCAACACTCCTTGAAAATGTCAATGACAAGATAGTTTTTATCATGGGAGAAAAGGTAGACCATGAAAAGAAATATCTTCTTTTTGTTACAGAAAAGGGTAGAGTTAAGAAAACTGAAATATCAGAATTTGTTAATATCAGATCAAATGGTCTGATTGCTATCAGGCTGAGGGAAGGAGACTTGCTCAGAGATGTTTTTACAACCACAGGTTCCGAGAAAATAGCATTGGTATCAACTGACGGAAGACTTGCACTCGTGGATGAATCAGAATTCAGGGCTATGGGCAGAACAGCCTCCGGAGTAATAGGCATAAGATTTGCCGGAGATAACAGGGTAGCATGTAATGCTCCAATATCAGGAAATGAACTTCTAATCATCACTGAAAAGGGCCTGGGGAAGAGGGTGTTGATGGAGGAATTCAGCATGAGACATCGTGGTGCCAAGGGTATGAAAGCAGTTAAAATCACAGAGAGAACAGGAAAACCAGTAAAAATAGTATCCGTAAATGAGAATGATGAGATGCTTGTAATAACTAAAATGGGTAAAACCATAAGGGTAGTGGTATCCAATATACCGGTAAAAGGAAGATACGCCCAGGGAGTGAAAATTATAGACTTGGATGAAGGGGATTACGTCGTATCAATATCTAAGGTCTCCTGAATATTCCAACGTTGGTAGTAGAAGTAACGAAATATATTAAATTCAATTCCTTTAATTTTTTAATTATCTTATCTTTATCCTTAGGTATTATTATTACAGCTCCTCCCCCGCCAGCCCCGGTAAGCTTGGAACCGTATCCATATTCTCTACCTATATTGACAACTTTTTCAATGATTTCGGTGGAAATTCCAAATATTTTTAGCTGAGAATGATTCTCATTCATTAACTCCCCCAACTTTTCCAAATTACCAGTCATAAGCTGTTTCACACCTTCATTCGTAATGGTGCCTATCTCTTCCATCACGTCCCTTGCAAATCTTCCCCTATCATAAAATTTCCTGACCTTTGCTACCTGTTCTCTAGTAGATCCCTTAGGTCCTGTATAGACAATTATGACATCAATTTCCTTCGCAGGGACATTTGAAAATCTCCATCTCTTATCATTCTTCTCTATTTCCCAAAGAGGTATGCCTAAATTTCCATTGGTCATTACATACCCCCCTGCCACTATTGTTGTTGTATCAATTGGGCTTCCCATCCCCTGAACTGAATATTCAATTTCGAAAGCCTCTTTGGCAAGCTGCTTTTTATCATAGTTTCTTTCATGGTAAAGTATACCGGCAATTATCATAGAAGATGTTCCAAGACCTGAACCGGAAGGGACATCAGTCTCTACTTTTACTATTACATCATTTATTCCCAGATAATTGAGAGTCTTGCTTACAAAGGAACTGTAAATATTTCCAGCTTTATTGGGGATCAATGTTATCTTTGAAAAAAGGTCTACTGTTGCCGATACAGCAGGGTAACCGTATACTACTGCATGCTCGCCAAACAGTATGATTTTATGGGGGGCGTAAACAGGCATTTATCTTAGTGATACGGGTTGTGATGGTGAAACTTCCTTTTCAACAATAACCGCTGTGCCATATGCCAGTATCTCTGACATTACCTGTCCAATCTCGGAAGAATCAAATCTTACCTCAATCACTGCGTTAGCTCCCAGTGTTTTAGCATGCTGCTTTAACCTTTCCAAAGCTTCATAACGACTCTGGTCAAGCATCTGCGTGTATTCCTTGATTTCTCCGCCTGCTATAGTCCTCAAGGAAGCCACTACATTTCCTCCAAGTCCCCTAGATCTTACAATAAGGCCCCAGGTAAATCCTAAAACATTAGTAATTTTGTATCCCGGAACGTACGGGGTACTTACTACAATCATATCTGGGGATGATGTATTATAATTTCCTGCGTACATAATGGTAAAGAAAAAACAAATATAATAAATTTTTACTGCTTAATCTTCTCCGGAAGATCCGCCCTGAGGACCGCCAGGAGTCTTAGGCATTCCTCCTCCCGATGACTTTGTGGCTATGACATCATCAATCCTCAGTATCATTACAGCAGCATCTGTTGCACTGTTTATGGCCTGTCTTCCGACCCTTATCGGCTCTATTACTCCAAGCTCAACCATATCTGCGGGTTTTCCTGTAAATACATTGACACCATAATACTTCTTGCCATCAGTATGCTCTTTCTTCAGTGCAATTAATATTCCAATTGCGTCAAGGCCAGCATTCTCAGACAGGGTTCTTGGAATTATTTCCATTGCTTCAGCAAACTTCTCAATGGCCAGCTGCTCTCTACCGCCAACGGTAGCACTGTATTCCCTGAGTCTCAGTGCTATTTCTGTTGCTGCAGCACCTCCACCAGGGACTATCTTTCCATCTTCAAGAGCGGCAGCAACCACGTGAAGTGAATCTACAATGCTTCTCTCTATCTCATCTACAACGTGTTCGGTTCCTCCTCTGATGAGTATTGAAACTGCCTTTGGATTCTTGCATCCTGTTACAAATGTAAGGTGATCCTCTCCTATCTTTATCTCTTCCACTCTTTCGGCATATCCAAGATCCTGTGGTGTGAGATCATCCAAATTGGTAATTATATTCCCACCAATGGCCTTTGACAGTTTATCCATATCGCTCTTCTTGACCCTTCTGGCCGCATATATTCCATCTTTAGCAAGGAAGTGCATTGCAAGGTCATCAATTCCTTTTTGAGTGAGAACAACATTGGCTCCACTCGCCTTGATCTTTTCTACCATTTCCCTAAGAATATTTTCTTCTTGTTTCTTGAATCTGCCAATAGCCTGTGGATCTTCAATCCTGATTGATGTATCAAATTCTGGTTTCTTTATTTCAAGAGCAAAATTTAGAAGTGCAATTTTTGCATTATTTACAAAGGTAGGCATTCCTGGATGTACTCTCTCTTTATCCACTATGATTCCGTGAATTAATTGTGTATCATCAATTGCGCCACCCTGTTTCTTGACCAGCTGAATATCATCCATATCAACTATTACTTTTCCATCTCTTTCCTGCTTGACCTGCAAAACTGCCTTTACTGAAATATCACCCAGTTTTGACTTAGAAGTTGAAGCACTCTTGGAGTTTAAAGCTGTGTTGGCTATTTTAAGAAGCAGCTTCTCATCATCCTTAATAGGCATTGAAATTCCATTAAGTATTTCTTTTGCTTTCTCGGCTGCCATTCTGTATCCAGAAGCTATAACAGTTGGGTGAACATTTTGGTTCAAGAGATCTTCTGCCTTCCTCAATAATTCGCCTGCTAAAACAGCAGCTGTGGTTGTTCCATCTCCAACTTCTTGATCCTGTGTTTTGGAGACTTCCACCATCATTTTTGCTGCAGGGTGGTCTATATCCATTTCTTTTAAAATGGTAACACCATCATTTGTTATTACAATATCTCCGAGAGAATCGACCAGCATCTTGTCCATTCCTCTGGGTCCAAGCGTGGTCTTTACCGCATCAGCAATCGCCTTTGCAGCATTAATATTGTTCTGCATTGCATTTTTTCCGGATTCTCTCTTCGATCCTTCCTTTAAAATAAATATTGGTTGTCCTGGCATCATTGAACTTTAACACCTCGTTTTTCAGTATTTTATTCTTCTATATAAACATATGCTATAATCTTTCAATTCAATAAATAGAATAAAACAAGAAATATTCATATATTTCCTGATTGAGAAAGGTATAGAAATTAAAATATATGTGCAGTATATAGACCTGCAACGCCACCATAGCTCAGCAGGAAGAGCAGCTGATTCGTAATCAGCAGGTCGAGGGTTCAAATCCCTCTGGTGGCTTGAATATGGAAATAAAATAATGTAAAGATT
>JAGDXO010000057.1 GCA_023256615.1 Thermoplasmata archaeon | reverse complement strand
ACTTCTCATAACTAGATTATTCGGTTAATACTTTTCATGGGCTTGCCCGGATTTGAACCGGGGTCTTCGACTCCCGAAGCCGAAAGGATGGACCAGTCTACCCCACAAGCCCTCCTTTAGCTGATTGTCGCAGAATTTAAAAACCTTTACCTGATATTGTTGCGTGAATGATAGCAAATTGAGCATCCAGGATTTTGAATTCAATATTTCAGGAGAGATCGTTATGTCGGATGATCCTGGGAAGACAATAAAGAAATGGAGGGAAGAATTCTCTTTG
This sequence comes from Thermoplasmata archaeon, assembly GCA_023256615.1. Taxonomy (GTDB): domain Archaea; phylum Thermoplasmatota; class Thermoplasmata; order Thermoplasmatales; genus JAGDXO01. The sequence continues at coordinate 17,532 of JAGDXO010000057.1, read as the reverse complement.
ACGCAGAAAGATTTGGCGGAAAGATTAAGTATAAACACATCGGTTATAAGTGATTATGAAACAGGCAGAAGGAGATCACCAGGTGCACAATTCATCAGAGCCATAGTTAAAGCAATGATAGAGATTGATACTGAAAGGGGGAGTCCCGTCATTTTAAGATATTCTCTGGGGACAGAAAAAAATGTTATAATAGATATCAAGGAATTCTTCTACGACATCCCAATTGAAAAATTCATAAAGATGATTGATGGGGTTCTTGTTTCTAAAATTGATATTAAGAGAAACATTAGGGGTTATACTATACTAGATTCATTAAATGCTATACTGGAACTGACGTCGTTTGATTATTTCAAGGTTTATGGTTGGACATCTGAAAGGGCACTTTTTTTCACCAATGTCGAATTCGGCAGATCTCCAATGATAGCCGTAAGGGTTCATCCTCTGAAGCCTGCCATGGTTGTTTACATAAAGCCAAGAAGGGTGGACGAGCTGGCAATAAAAATTTCAGAATTGGAGAAAGTTCCCCTTGTTTCTACTGAACTGACTCCCATAGAAATTAAGGAGAGACTGAAATCACTCTAGGAAAAAAGTTTGTCCAGATACCAGTCCAAAGAGAAATTTATGAAGTCCTGATAATTCTGTCCATTCCCAACAAAGAAGATTGGTTTCTTCATTTCAGCGAGAAGTGTGAGAATGCTGCCGCCCTTTGCATCCGCATCTATCTTTGTCAGTATGAATCCATTTACTCCGACAGCTTCGTCGAACATTCTGGCCTGATTGATTGCATCATTGCCGGAAAGCGCATCCAGTGTAAGTATTATCAGATCAGGATTTGCAACTCTCTTGATCTTCTTCATCTCCTCGAGCAGATTCTTATTATTCTGCATTCTTCCTGCAGTATCAACTATGACCACAGCTTTCTTGAATCGAGAAGCATGCTTTATTGCATCAAATGCCACTGCTGCTGGATCTCCGCCAGCATTGTGCTTTATGACCTTGATGCCTAGGTTATCTCCGTGGAGTGATATCTGTTCTATAGCCCCCGCCCTGAATGTATCCGAAGCTGATATTACCACATAGAATCCATTTCGCTTGAACATATCGGCAAGTTTGGCCGCGGAGGTTGTTTTTCCAGTTCCATTCATTCCAACAAGCATTATAACATATGGAGATTTTGACTCTGCCATTTTAATTATGTCCGGAATGTTGACAGTGGCAATTTCCCTAATGGTTGATTTCACCGCCTCCATGAGAACTTCTTCCCTGCTCTCACCTATCTTTATCCTTTTCCCGTTCAACTTATCGTATAATGAAGCGCTGATTTTCTCAGAAACCGGAAGGGATACATCAGCCTCCAGTAGTGAAATTTTAAGGTCACCTGTATATTCCTTAAGGTTCCCTATTGGTTTTCCTATCCCTGTTGTGAGGCTATCGCTTATTTCCTTTGGAACATCTTTCTTTCCTATCCCCAGTTTTTCCTTTAATTTCTCAAACATTCTTTCACTTTTGGTATATTCTGTTCAGATAATCATCAAGCTGGAGGTATCTTCTCTGTATTTCCTCTTCCGATTTTCTAGCGTTTTCTATAGCCCCTGTTATTTCTTCCCTTCTGTCTTCAAGAATTTTTATTGCATCTTCGATGGATGTCTTTTTGAACGCGCCGCTTCCTATATCCACTAGGACCTTGTTTTTATTGGTCAGAGTACCTTCAACATAAATCCCTCTTCCTATGGGAATGAGGGATTCCCCCTCTATCTTACCAATATTTCTCAGGAAATTGAGACTGCTCAATATTTCCTGTAATATCACAGAAAGAGACTGCTCCTGATCCTGCACTTCCTCCAGCTGTTGCTTCAGTATTTCCATCGAATATACGATCTGGTTTATTTTATCATCCTGCGTCATTTCAATTCTCTCCGAATTTCTTCTTTGAATTTATAAGTGACTCTATAGCTGGCATCGGTTCACCAGCCAGATAACTTATTAGTGCACCCCCGCCTGTGGAGAGGTGATCTATTTTGTGTGCAAGACCCATTTTTTCAAGGGCAGCATTTGTATGACCCCCACCTGCTATCTTGTACGCAGCTGAATCTGCTATTGCGCTGAAAATTTCCCTTGTGCCCGTTGCAAACTCATTAAGTTCAAAAACTCCCATCGGACCATTCAGTATTATTGCCTTGGACTTATTCAGAAGGGAGGCATAAGTTGCAATCGTGTCTATGCCTATATCCATTGCTGGTACATCTTTTCTAAAATTATCTTTCTTGAAATATACGGGTTTTGAGTTTTCTGAGCCTATAAAATCTGTTGGTAGCATGACCTTGTCACCATACTTATTCATTATTTCAGCTGACTGTTTCACCATTTTATCAAGTTCGGGAATTTCCTTCACCATGATATCCATATTTTTCTGGCCAAGATCCATCCCTGAGGCCATTAAAAATAAGTGGCCAACGAGCCCACCAGTTAAAATATAGTCAAGCTTATCATCATTCAGCATCCTTTTGATTATCTTGATGGAGTCATCAGCCTTTGCCCCTCCGAAGACACCAACTCTCGGTTTCATCTTCATTCCGAAAAATGTCTCTACACCCCTGATTTCCCTTTCCATCAGTCTTCCTGCTATATTTGGGATTACTTCGGTGAAACCTATAAGTGTTACGTTGGGCCTGTGTGCAGCTGCGAAAGCATCATTCACGAAATAATCCATGTGCCTTGAGAGATTCCTCACAATATGCGTTTGTTTAATCACATCCATCTTTTCCTCAGCAAGAACGACTTCCTCTGAATAGAATCTGGTATTCTCCAGCAGTAGAATGTCTCCATAATTGGCCCTGTCTATCTCTTCAAGAATCATATCCTCGAAAAGGCCAGGAAGGAACTTCACCTTCCTCTTCAGGAGCCCTGAAAGATGCTCGGCATGAATTTTCAAGCTGGTGAAATCTCTCTTGCCAGGTCTGCTCTGATGGGCCATTATTACAAGTTTGGAATTCCTTAACTCATTTATTGTCTCCATATGTGCTTTAAATCTTGAGTCGTCAAGTATGGTACTAGTTTTTGGATCGACGGGCGAATTAATATCCACCCTTAAAAAGACTGTCTTACCTTTCATGTCAAAATCATCCAGAGTAAAAAAAGGAAGATCTTTCATCAATACCTAATTTTTTACTCTATTAAATTAATTTCCATTGTTCCTTTTATTGGTCTGCCGCCAACAAATACTTCCTCTATTATTTCATTGCCGAATACATATCCTATATCCTTGTAGGATGACTTCAATACAATGAGATTTGCCTCCTTATTTTCATGTATAGTTCCTACCTGGGAATCAATCCCGAGAGAATATGCAGAATTGATTGTTGCCATATTTAGGAGCTGTTCCAGGGTGAATGGAGATAATTGACGTGCCAGACCAATGATAAGTGGCATTGAAAGGATGTATGAGTTTGGGGACACATCAGAGCCCATGCCTATAATTTTATTGTGATTCAGGAACTCTCTGAATATGGATGTATTCTTTCCCAAAGTCAGTGAGGTGAAAGGAAGGAAATTTATTATGCCATTGATATCATCTATCTCCTCAACCCTGGTTTCGAGCATATGATCGTATGATCTTATATCAAGATCCCTTAACATCTCAATTCCGTTGATATTCTTAATTTCATTTATGTGAACCCTCCCGGGGATTCCTTTTCTATTGGCATAAATGAACACTTCTCTTGTAAATTGAGGACTGAATGCTCCATCATCCAGGAAAACATCTACATAATCTATTCTGTCCTTAAATACATCTATCATTTCCTTGAATTTATTGAGGAATTCATATTCTGGAGTGTCTCTAGGCGGGACATGAGCGAGGAGTGTTTTCCTGATTCTTATCCCAAGGTCTTTCTCAATCCTTGACATTGTTTCAAGCATCTTTCCTTCATTTTCGAGTGTTAGTCCATAACCTGTTTTGGCTTCAATGGAAGTTGTGCCATTCATAATCATGGTTTCTATTCTTTCTCTTGATTGTTTGTATAATTCATCCCTGTCACATGAATTTGTATCCCTGACAGTCCTGTAGATTCCCCCGCCACTTTTCAACACACCCTCATAACCTATCTTCTTTCTTAGATCAATTTCATCTCCCCTCATCCCGCAAAAAATAGGATGTGAATGAGAGTCGACGAACCCGGGGATTATCCAGTGTGCAGGCTCAGAATTCTTTCTGCTTTTGGTTATTTTCTTTATAATCCCATTTTCTATAAATAAATCCACCCCCTTCATTATATCCAATGTCTCCAGTTCCTTTCCTCTGAGGAAAGGAACATTTGGGGGTGTAGCTACATTTACATTTTCAAGTATCATCAGTTTCCTTTCTTACTGAGGTCCTGATATGCGGAATTTGCAGCTATTGCTCCATCTGAAGCGGCAACTATTATCTGCGCAAATGATCCGGCCACATCTCCGGCTGCATATACGAAATCAACGTTTGTCCTTCCGTTTCTGTCTATCTCTATGAAACCCTTGTCATTTGTCTTGACGCCAATTGTCTTTGCTATTTCAGACTGCGGCATTAGTCCAACATATATGAAGACACCATCAAATTCCTCTTCCTGTATGCTGTCAGTTCCCCTTTCCTTGAAAGTTACTGATTTCAGGGATTTCCCGTCACCCTTTATCTCCATTACCTGCACGTTCTTTCTGTACTCTATCCCCATGGACTGAATCTGCTTAACGTAAGCATCTTCGCACATGAACTTCGGCATGAATTCGAATATCTTCACTTCCTTGGCAAGATTTTTAAGATATATCGCCGCAATTGCACCCGAATTACCACCGCCTATTACCAGAACCTTCTTGTTCTTGAACAGGTAGCCATCGCAGGTTACGCAATATGAAAGACCCTTCCCGTAATATTCATTTTCCCCTTTCACACCGAGATGTTTGTGTTTGGTTCCCGTTGCGAATATTATTGATTTGGCTGTGAACTTTCCCTTCTCTGTGGTGAGTGTAAAATTCCCTTCCTTTTTAATGGATAGAACCTTGCAATTATCTATTATCTTTGTATAATTTCTGGCATGCTCAACCATATTATTCGCGAGTTCCGTACCCCTTATCGCCGTGTATCCAAGGTAATTCTCTACCAGAGGTGCCTCAGCTGTCAATCCGCCTGGCGAACTTCCATCTATGATTATAGTGGATAACCCAGATCTGGTGGCATAAATAGCGGCTGAAAGGCCAGCGGCCCCAGCCCCTATTATTATTAAATCAAAGTCCCTCTTTTCTATTTTCTCTTCTTCCCCAATAATAAGGTCCATTTCCTCACACCTTACATTGGAGGCATTCCACCGCCCATGCCACCCATTCCACCCATACCGCCCATGCCGCCTTCTGGACCAGCTCCCTGGCCCTCAGACTTGGACTTCTTTGATGATATAACATCATCTATCCTGAGTATCATGGTAGCAACCTCGGTAGCGCTCTCTATTGCATGTTTCTTAACCCTCACAGGCTCAATGACGTTCTTCTTGAGCATATCTCCAGTTTTCCCCTCAAGAGCATCAACGCCGAATGATTTGTTTCCTTTCTGGTGTTCTGCCCTTAAAGATAGGAGTGTATCTATTGGGTCCATCCCTGCATTCTCTGAAAGGGTTCTTGGAATTATTTCCAGAGAGTTTGCAAATGATTCAATGGCGAGCTGTTCCCTTCCACCAATGGTAGGTGCATACTTCCTCAGTTCAAGGGCTATTTCTGACTCTATTGCGCCCCCACCTACGACTATTGCTCCATCCTCTATCGCAACGCCTACAACCTTCAGAGCATCGTGGAGTGCCCTCTCCACTTCGTCTATTGTGTGCTGTGTTCCACCTCTTATGAGTATGGATACGGCCTTCGGGAATTTGCATCCCATGATGAATGTCAGCCTATCGTCCCCAATTTTCCTTTCTTCGACTTTCTCTGCAAATCCAAGGTCCTTGGATGAGAGATCATCGAGATTTGTCACTATCTTGGCTCCGGTAGCCTTGGCAATTTTCTCCATGTCGCTCTTCTTAACCCTTCTAACTCCATATATTCCTTCCTTTGCAAGGAAATGCTGTGCAAGATCGTCAATACCCTTCTGGCTCAGTACCACATTTGCTCCTGATTTCTTTATCTTCTCGACCATTGACTTGAGCGTCTCCTCTTCCTGATCCAGGAAAGCCTGGATTTTTGATGGATCTGATATCTGGACCTTTGCATCAATCTCCGTTTTCTTGATCTCGAGGCCTGAATCTATCAATGCTATCTTTGCATTTTTCACTTCATTCGGCATTCTTGCGTGAACTTTTTCTTTGTCTATGACCACTCCGTCTATTAATTCTGTATCGGTAATGCCACCACCGTATTTTTTCTGGACAAGTATATTGTCAACATCCACAACCTTCTTTCCATCCCTGTCCTCTACTATGGAACTGACTGCCTTTACTGCAATGTCAGCGAGAAAATCTGTCACGCCGCCGACATTCTTTCCTGTCATGGCCGTCTTGGCAACATTCTTCAGGGCTTTTTCATCTATATTCTTCATGGCTATATTTGAAAGTATCTCAGTTGCCTTGGTGGATGCCAGCTTGTATCCGTTGGCAATAACTGTTGGATGGACATTCTGGTCCAGCAGCAACTCTGCCTGCTTGAGCAATTCTCCTGCTATGACAACAGCACTTGTAGTCCCGTCTCCCACTTCCTGATCCTGACCCTTGGCTATCTCAACAATCATTTTTGCAGTTGGATGATCAACATCCATCTGTTTCATAATTGTGGCGCCGTCGTTTGAAATTGTAATATCACCCAAAGAATCAACCAACATCTTGTCCATTCCCTTCGGACCCAATGTTGTTTTAATAGTATCTGCAATAGCCTTTGCGGCCTCTATATTATTTCTCTGAGCATCCTTTCCGGATTCTCTCGATGTTCCCTCTTTTAATACCAGAATAGGAATTTGACCTGATAACATTTTGTTTCACCCTAAAACGTTAATTCGTTCTTCTATATAAATATTACATTTTCTCTGCGTTAAAATAATTACGATGAGCACCATAAAAATATGAAAAAACTTAAAGTTTTAATCCTTCAAATTATAACAGGTAAATGAGAAGCTATCCATGCAAGAAGGAAATTTCAAATGAAATATTGAAACAGAAAATGCAAACAATTTTTGGAAATGTGAAAGAGGAGTCCGGGAAATTCATTTCAAGTTTCCCACCTCTTGAAAGGATTGAAGTTGTGTTGACAGGTAAGAAGGAAATAGGGGTGGAGACCGTTTCTGGGAATACTGGTGATCCAGGCATGGCTGTAAAGGTCTTCAATAAATTCCTTGAAGAGACCACCGGCTACAATGCTAAGGAAAGGAAAAAAATGGCGATGAAATTATGAGTCTTGATATCATATTCAATCCAGGGTCAATTTGTATAATAGGAGCGTCAAGGGATAAGGGCAAGGTAGGAAATGTCATTCTGCAGAATGTCTCAAGGGAATTCAAAGGAAAGATATATCTCATTCATCCTGTAGCCCAGGAAATAAATGGTATAAGATGCTTCAGGACTGTCCAGGATCTACCTGAATCTCCCGACATAGCAGTTATCTCTCTTCCCCCTGAGAAAACAATAGAATCTCTTGAGGAGCTTGGGAAAAAAGGGTGTAAGGTATCCATTCCCGTTTCTGGAGGTTTCGGTGAGCAGGGAGAAAAGGGCAAACAGCTTGAAATGAAGATAAAGAACATATGCGAGAAATATGGTATGAGGGTCATAGGGCCAAATACAGTTGGTGTTATTGTCCCAAGAGTAGGTTTGAATACAGCCCTGACAGAGATAGATAAGACTACATTCCCCAGGGATGGAAAGGTGAGTTTCATATCACAGAGCGGGGCGCTTGGACTCCTGTCAATGGACGCTGCATCTGATAACGGGATGGGTTTCTCATCTTTCATAAGCCTGGGAAATGAGGCTGATGTCACGGAAAATGATGCCTATGATCTTGTATCAAAAGATACAGGAACTCAATCAATTGCATTATACCTCGAGAAAATAAGCGATACCGATGATTTCCTAAAGAAAAGCAGGGATATTTCAAGAACAAAGGGAATAGTCCTGATGAAAGGTGGACAGAGTGAGGCAGGAAACAGGGCGACGAGCCTTCATACAGGTTCTCTGTTTAAATCAAACTTCTCTCTGAGGGGAATTTTCAACCAGCACGGGATAATTCAGGCTTTCAGTGAAACTCAGTTGCTCGATTATGCACTTGCACTGGCATATGGAAAGCCAGTGATGGGTGACAGAATTGCAATAATAACATCGGCTGGAGGCGTTGGAGTGGTTTCATCTGATCTTCTAGAAAATAAGGGATTCAGGGTCTCGAAACCTTCAAAGAACCTAGAGGAAAGACTCAGGAAAATAATATCCCCAATTGCCTCTCCGCTTAATCCAATAGATATGACTGCAGAGGCCACAGATGACCAATATGAAAATCTCCTTAAAGAAATTGAGTCATCCGGGGAATACGATTCTGTTATAGTTTTCGCATTGTTCCAGACCGCTGGAGTAACTGAGGGTTTGATAGACATTCTTCGTAGTTTCAATGAAAAGGGGAGGATGCCTTTCGTTGTTGGTGTCCTTGGCGGGGAATACACTAAAAATATGGTAAGAAAGATGCTCTCCCTGGGTATCCCGACATTTCCAAGTATAGAGAGGGCTACGGACGGAGTCTGGGCACTCCGTGAAAGAGGCAAATTTATGAGGAGGTTTCTAAAATGACCATAGTTCCGGAGTTTGAATTCAAGAATAAAATCAGAGAACTGGGATTTTCATTGCCCAGAGGTTTCCTGGTGAATAGAGTGGAAGATTACAGGGGAAATTTTCCTGCTGTGGCGAAGATAAGTTCAGATAAAATAACTCATAAGAGCGAAATAGGGGCGCTGATAGTGGATATCAAGGGGCCTGAGGAGCTCAGGGAATCCATTGATAGCCTGAGAACAAAATTTCCGGGAGAACCCATTTATGTTGAGGAGATGGCCAGGAGGGGTATAGAGGTGATAATAGGTCTCCTGAATGATGAAAAATTCGGGAAGCTGATCCTTTTCGGCATAGGGGGATTTTATTCAGAATTGATAAAGGATGTAACATTCAAGAAACTTCCTTTGGACAGGGAAGATGCGTCGGACATGATCAATGAGCTCAGATACAGGAATATATTCTCTGGTTACAGGGGTCTCAGGACATCCGAGGATATAATAGTCAACCTTCTTGTGAAGATATCTGAGACATGGAAGGGTGAGAATTTCCAGCAGGTAGATTTTAATCCTGTGTTCCTTTACAGTGATTCCTATTTAATAGTGGATGCCAAAATGATAATTTAGATTGACGCAAAATTTTTAATGTCGATACTCTCTATAAAATTATGGCATATGATATTTCAGAGATTGTAAAGCTGGCTGACAAGAATGATTTGAAACATTTTTATTTTCAGTTCAGTGATATTAGAGGAACAGTAAAATCTGTAATGATACCAAGAAACAGACTGGAAAGGGTGCTTGAGGAAGGTGTTCTCTTTGATGGATCGTCAGTTTTAGGATATGCTGCCATTGAGGAAAGTGATATGAGGGCATTCCCTGATTATGATTCATTCGAAATTCTCCCATGGACAACAGATGGGGGAAGGGCTGCAAGATTTGTGTGCTCGGTATACACTCCTGATGGTGAGCCGTTCCTTGGTGATCCAAGATTTGCCCTGAAGAGGCAACTGGAAAGAGTGCATAAGATGGGACTGGACTTTTTTGTCGGCCCGGAATTCGAATTCTTCCTCCTTGAACAGAAGGACGGAAAATATGTTCCACACGACTCTGCTGGATATTTTGACTTCGGTCCTCTCGATAAGGGAGAGCTCGTCAAGAAGGAGATAGTAAATCACCTCAACACATTGGGTTATGACCCTGAGGCTGCCCATCACGAAGTTTCCCCAGGTCAGCATGAAATTGATCTGAGATTTGCACAGGCACTTAAAATGGCTGACAGGATAATAACGATGAAAACTGCTATAAAGACCGTAGCCTCAAAATATGGTCTCTATGCCACTTTCATGCCTAAACCATTTTTTGGAATCAATGGAACCGGTATGCATGTGCATCAGAGCATAATGGATACTGATGGAGAGGACAATAAGTTCTGGGATGCAGATGACAAGTACGGGTTGTCAGATTTCGCTTACCATTATCTTGCAGGAATACTCCATCACGCAATTGAGATGTCCTCAATAATCGCATCGTGGGTCAATTCTTACAAGAGACTTGTGCCAGGTTATGAAGCGCCTGTTTATATTTCCTGGGCAAACAGGAATAGGTCTGCACTAGTAAGGGTACCTGCAGGAGTTGGTTTGAAGAAGAGATTTGAATTCAGGGCACCTGATTCGGCTGGAAATCCATACCTGCAATTTGCTTCGCTACTGTCCGCAGGCCTGGACGGAATTGAAAGGAAGCTTGAACCGCCTGATCCAGTGGAGCAGGATATTTTCCACATGAAACCGGAAGAGAGACTGAAAAATGGCATAGACTCCCTTCCTGAATCTCTTGGAGAAGCACTTCATCATCTTAGGAACAGTAAATTCATGAAGGAAACACTAGGTGAGCACATTTACAGCAATTTCATATACATCAAACAGAAGGAGTGGGATGAATTCAGGTCATACGTGACTGACTGGGAGATCAACAAATTACTTCCAATTCTTTGAATTTTAATTCATTCCGAATTTTTTTAATTTACATTTATTGATCTAATTCGCAGCAATAGTAATGTTAATTAATAACAAAATTTTAACGAATAAGGGCTCGTGGTCTAGAGGTTATGACGTCGCCCTTACAAGGCGGAGACCGCCGGTTCGAATCCGGCCGGGCCCATTTATGAGAGGGGGATATATATAAGACCTAAAAAAAAGTCGTGATTTTAGATTAAATAAATATTAATTTGAGGATATTATTTATTAAGATTATACAATTCCAATAGGCTTTTTACAATTCTGACCTTAGATTTAACTGTTTACCATTCTTCAGATTTATTTTAATACAATACTTGTTGCAATATTCCCTTATCTCTGACGCCCTTGGGCTTCGATATTGTTAATCAAGCAGTAAATAAACTAAAAATATTCATTAACGTTAATTTTGATAATATTACAGATTAATATAAATATTAATATGGAATAAAATTATTTCAAAAAATAAAGCTTTTCCACTCATAATTGATGTGCTGCAAATATAATATAGATTATTTGCACATAAATTGATGATAACTGTTATGGCTGAAGTAATTAATAGTAACTATATTAGAACAATAATTATATAATAAGATAAAGGATATACTAATATGACTAAAAAAAGCATAGTACCAATTTTTTTAGTTGCGTTGATATTGATATCTATCCTTTCCCAACTCCCATTATCTAATGCACAGAGCAGTTTCAGTGTTTGGACAATAGGACAAACAGAGACAACAATTTCTTTGGAATGGAATGAGGTTAATGTTTATGCATCGAATGGATATACTTTGTATTACTCTTCACAAGGAACCAATGGACCTTTTCAAAGTATAGAAATTAACAGTCCTACTACCTCGACCTATCCCCTTACTTACCTTAACCCTGGCACGAACTATTGGATTTACGTTTATACCAGCTGGGGAGGGTTTACTCCAAGCAGTGAAACAACAACAACCATAGAAGTTACAACAGCACAGGTTCCGTCTCTTCAGAGTTCATCCGTAACTGAGACAACAGTTTCATTGAGTTGGACAGATTACAATGTCTATTCAAATCTCACGTACTTCCAGAGCTATACAGTTCAGATGATGCCATCTTCTGGGTCATGGTCCACTGTAGACACTATTACAGCTCAATCTGACACTTCCTATACTGAATCTGGTCTTTCTCCAGGTACAACATACTCCTTCAGGATTTATGATAGCATTGCTGTTGTTGGTCTAGCTAGCTCTTTTAGTTCTTATTCCAATACGATTCAAATAAGTACTATAAAACCATTAACTGTCAGTATATCTGCAAATACTATATCGGTTGACATTGGACAGAGTGTTTCAATTAATTCAAATGTTCAGGGTGGTATATCGCCTTACACCTATCAATGGTACGAAAATGGAAACCCAGTAAACGGTGCTACTTCACCATCCTTTATTTTCAGCTCAAATAGCGCTGGAAGTTATACAGTATATTTACAAGTTACAGATCATTCAGGTTCAACTCAGGACTCTAATGATATATTGTTTACAGTTAATCCTCCACTATATGTAAGTATTTCTTCTTCATCTTCTACAGTCGATGTAAACTCTAATTTGCAATTTACTTCACAAGTAAGCGGTGGGGTTAATCCGTATAATTATCAGTGGTATGTTAACAATAACCCTGTTAGCGGAGCAACTTCGTCTTCCTTTTCATTTGCACCGAAAAATGCTGGCACTTATTCAATATACGTTTCTGTAACAGATGCCTCTGGTATGTCAACAAAATCTAATACTCTTACCGTAACTGCATTCTCTGGTCTTACTTTCACTGTCACCGCAACTTCCACAAATATTACTAATGGAAGCACATCATCATTATCGGTGAACCCTTCCGGAGGAAGCCCTCCCTACTCCTATCAATGGTTCGTAAATGGGGCTCCAGTAAGTGGGGCAACTTCATCCACTTTTATCTTTAAACCTTCTCAGACTGGCAATTATTCAATATATGTAGAGGTCAAAGATTCAACAGGTTTAGTTGGAGATTCCAAACCTTTGACGATAAGGGTTAACAAACCTAGCTCAGCTCCATCTGTAACAATATCGTTATATGATTTATTAGGAATAATTGGAATAGTGGTAATAATAGTTGTTGTTATGTTAATGTTTAGCAGAAGAAACAAACAGAAGAATGTAAATCCACCGCCTCCTAAAGCACCTAATTCCTGATTTAAAATTATTTTTTTCTTTTTACTTACTTATTATTAATTCTCAACAAGAAATTTCATGATATGTCCTTGGAAAACAATTAACTTATCTAAAATATAAATAATGGAGGGCAAGGAAATCTATTTCTCATTGAATTTGTCTTGATAATAGAAGTTGGGATATAGATTTCATTTAGAGAATTTTAAATGAAATATTCAGGCATTGTTTCAGGTAAAAAGTCGATGAAAAAATATTTACTATGCTCAATTGAGGGGATCAAAAGGATGGTTTCTAATAAAATTAGATATAATAACCTTGAGGGAACTCATTAAGTCACTTATAAAGCTAGAATTATTAAAAATTAAATAAAATATACAAAAAATAAAAAATTTAATTATTCCCTTTTTTCCTCTTTCTACTTTTCATTGCAAAAACTGCTCCAACTATTGCGATGATTGCTATCACCCCGATGATTGCATAGACGAGATAGTTAGTTGTCTGATAGGCTTTTACTGATGATGTTACAGATGAACCTACTAAATCAACTGTACCCTTTAGATTGTTTCCATTATAGCCAGAAGGTAAATGGATGGAGTAGGAATAAGTTCCATTTGGTTCATTGAATGTTATTGTGTTTGTTGTGGAAGATAATGTAATATTTACGTATTGACCGTTGAATGCCATACCTGTTATGGTAGCTGACCAGGATGTACCATTGGGTATTCCATTCTCTGTTATTGTTATAGGATAGAGTATAACGGACCAGGTGATGTTCTCATCTATTGGATTTCCATTTATGGTTATTGTTCCTGAATAAGTGTTTGCCCTATAACCTGATATGCCTTGAATGGTATATGCATAAGATCCATTTGGCTCATTGAAGATTATTGTGTTATTGGATGATGATTTTGTTGTACCGTTTAGAGTGACATACCATGTGGTGCCTGATGATAACCCTGATTCTGTGAATGTTATTTTATATGTTACCAGATTGAAAGTAATTGATTCTGATACAGGTGCTCCATTAACAGTGAATGATCCCGAATACTGGGTGGGAGAATAATCCTTGTTGCCTGTTGCGATCGTGTATGAATATGTACCATTAGGCTCATTGAATGATATTGTATTAGTTGTTGAAGAATAAGCTTGTCCATTAGATAGATTTACATACCATGTTGTTCCTGGAGGCAATGAATTCTCTGTGAATGTAACCTGGAAAAGTTCATTGAAATTGGCCTGTTCTGTTATTGGACCATTCATTGTTACTGTTGCTTGAGTACTTGTGCCTGAAAAGCTTCCAGTTCCTGTTCCTGTCCAGGATACAAATTCATAATTAGAATTTGGAATTTCATTTATTGTTACCGATGACCCTGCATTATACCATCCACTTGTTGGACTTACTGATCCACCATTTGAGGGATTTGCTATCATTGTGAGATAATATTGTGTTTGATATGAAACTGCTATTGTCACGTTTGCCCCATTTACATTAACTGTTCCAGATGGGCTTAAAGTAATGTATCTTGCCCCCAAAGAACCATTTATTGGTGTCATAAGTGTATATGAATATGAACCATTTGGCTCGTTGAAAATGATCATATTCGTTGTTGAATTGTGAATAATCCCATTTAATGTAACTGACCATTGTGTTCCTAATGGTAAACCATTTTCTGTGAATATTATTTTATACGTAACTAAATAAAATGGTACTGCAATGTTAACATTTTCTCCATTAATAGTAAATGATCCATAGGATTGTGATGGTGCATATTCTTTATTAACTGTTGATATTAAATATGAATAAGTACCATTTGGTTCTTTGAATGATATTGTATTATTTTTTGAATTAAAAGACTGACCATTTGATAAATTGGTAAACCATATTGTTCCTGTTGGTAAACCTGTTTCAATTATGTTTACATTATAAATTTCAATATAATTTGCAGTTTCAGTTATTGGTCCATTCATTGTAATAATTGCAGGGTTATTTGCCCCTGAATAACTTCCATTGCCTATTCCTGTCCAAGATACAAATTCAAAATTGGAATTAGGTATTGCTTTAATACTTATGATAGATGATAAATTATACCAACCACTTTCAGGTGTTACAATTCCACTATTTATTGGATAGTTATTCATTGAAAGATAATATTGTTTTATATATATTATATTTATATTAACATTGCCACCGTTTATTATTGCTATTCCATTTTGTTTATAAGTTGCATATTGTATTCCTGCTCCTCCTGATATAGGATTGGAAATAGAATAAGCGTATGTACCATTAGGTTCAGTAAGTACAATTGAATTTGTGTTAGATGAAAAAGTGTTTCCATTAATTGTAACGGACCACTGTGTTCCATTAGGAAGACCAGATTCTATAAAAATTAATGTATAAGTTTTTAAGGTAAATTGAACATTAATTACTAAATTATTTCCATTAATCGTAAATGTACCACCATTTGAATAATAATCTTTATTTGTAGATGAGATAGAATATGTAAATGTACCATTTTCTTCTAATATGTTAATCGTATTAGTATTGGAATAAGTTGATAGACCATTTGTTATATTCACCCACCATCCCGTTCCTGCTGGTAAGCCGGTTTCGGTAAAAGTAACATTATATAGATTTATTATCAATGTCTGGTTTGCAATCAAGTTTACATTACTTTCCCATAATAATTGCCCTTGATTATTATACAAATATAATGTATAATATCCTGAATGCCAGCCTAAGTTCGTTTGATATGAGCTTGGAAATAATGGTATATAAAGCCCCTTGTTATAAAATTGATATGGAGTATTATTTACGTATAAAACACCTGAATTTATAGGTAGATTAATCCATAAATAGCTTAATTCATTACTTTGATATAAAACACCTAATTGACCGTTTCCATTTACCTCATAAGCACTAAAAGATCCATTTTCTGGTAAATCTGTGGCTAAAACAGATATTACATTGCTTATTCCTTCAGCAGTATGGGAACCAAAATTATAGGCATTTGGAACCATTTGAAAGTTATTTCCGTTCCACAATTCAAGTTGTAAGGAAAGAGAGGAATCAACATCGTAAGTTTGATAACCATTCCAAGGACCACCTAAAATTAATTCGGCGTCATATACATCTCCATCAGGTTCATATTGATAACCATCAACTAGAAAATTAGGATAAGAAGTTAAATCGTTTGCGAATATAAATACAACATTATCGTAAGTAACCCAGCCATATCCATCATTATACAGAAAAGCAACTGCAGGATATCCCTGAGCATTTATATAACTAAAAACTTCAAATTGAATAGTATAGGGGTATGGCAAATAAACATCATTTCCTGGTAAATACTGATTTGCAAAGCAATAATAAAATCCGGTGCCTCCACTGTTCGCAACTGTACCATTACCTAATACTGTACTATTATACATATTAGAACCAATTGAAGAATCATTCCAAATATTATCTATGAAATTTACATAGTTGTTTGTGGTATTTACATGAACAACATCCTGTACCCAATATGCATATAATGAATTATCGTTTTCAAAAACTAAATTAACATTCAATTGAAAACTCATCCAATTTGCAGACTGATTTAAAGATGAATTGTAAGTGTTTAGAGAATTAACATTTACAATGCCTAAGAATGCTGGAGTTTCGTAAGCATATGGTTGTCCATTGGGACCGATACCATAATCAGCAATGCCCATGGGAGCTGGTTCTTGTGAATAAAATAAGTAAGGATTTATTTCTTCACTGGAATGATTTTGATTTAATAAAATCGCCTTATGTGTGGGCAACTTTGGTAATTCTGAAAATTTTTCTTTAATATTATTATTGATTTCTTTTGCCTTTGCTGGTGGTATAACTGATATTACTGTTGTAGAAGAAACTAGAAAAATCACTACAATTAATAATACTATTAACCTTTTAATTTTAAAAGGTTTCATATTAAATTATATTCAAAATTGATTAATAAATTTTTCTTATAATTATTAAAATTTACGGACACTATAAAAATTTTTCAGATAGATTTTTGTATATTAAGTAAAAATTAATGTTTTTAGATCTTTACTTTTGTTTTATTGTAAATTTTAATAGTTTTTCCCTCTTTAATCTTTTTTTGCTGATACCACAAAGTAGACTTGTTTATTTTTAATTCTTTCCTTTTATCAGGATCAATTGACATAATCTTATTCCTCATTTCAATGTCATCATTTCTTGATATCTTTATATCTGGTATCTTGAAATCAAGTGATTTTGTCTTTCCTGATATGTATCTGCTCAATTCCCTGATATTCTCAAACATGATGTTCTCAAGCGTATGCTGTTTATCTCTGAATTCATAACGCTTGTTGAAATTGTTCGTAATTTTCTCAATCAGTTTCTTTGCTGTTTCTGGTTTCAATCTGATATGGTAATTCTCAGTTGTTATGAAATCCGATCTCTTCAATCCCATTTCCAGTAATTCTATTACTGAATAATCCACAACATACCTGAACAGTTCCTGCAGATCATAAACAAGAGGATGTTTGGAAGGTGCTATTTCATGCAAATAGCCAATTGAAGGATCAAGACCTATCGAAT
>JAGDXO010000034.1 GCA_023256615.1 Thermoplasmata archaeon | reverse complement strand
AAAGAAAATTAGATATAGGAATAACTTATCTTTTTCTATGCAGGTTAGGTTAAAGCGTGGCGAAAAAAGTACAGAAATAGAAATAAGTTCACCGATGTCCGTGTCTGAAATCCTGGAATTAATGAATTACAAGGATAAGGACCTTGTCGCAGCCAAGGTGAATGGAAAGCTCGTGGATTTATCACAAATTGTGAAGGAGGATGCCACAATAGAACCTGTGAGGATCGATAGCGAAGATGGTATCCATATTATAAGGCATTCAGGCGCACATATTCTTGCACAGGCCGTTAAGGAGCTTTACCCTGAAGCCCAACCCACAATAGGTCCGGTAACTGAGGACCCTCCTGGATTCTATTATGACATACATATGAGAAATATTACTGAAGAAGATCTAAAGAAAATAGAGGATAAGATGAGGGAAATAGTTAAATCAGACCTAAAAATAAAAAGGAAGGAGCTTAAAAAGGACGATCTCAAGGAGCTCTTCAGGGATAATCCCTTCAAACTGGAACTGATTGAAGAGAATGTACCTGATAATTCTTATTCAACGGTTTATGAACAGGGTGACTTCATTGATTTTTGCCTTGGTCCGCACTTACCTTCAACCAGTTACCTTAGAGCATTTAAGCTCCTATCAGTCTCTAATGCTTACTGGAGGGGAAATGAAAAGGGCACTCCTCTTGTGAGAATATATGGAACGGCATTTCCAAATGAAAAGATGATGAAAGAATACTTTGCGATGCTAGAAGAGGCTAAGAGAAGAGACCATCGCAAACTAGGAGCTGAACTTGATCTGTTCATAATGAGACCTGAATATGGGCCATCATTCCCAATTTACACTCCCAAGGGCGTAGCCCTGAGGAATGAGCTCATAAATTATATGAAGCAGCTCAACAGAAAGGCAGGATATGAAGAGGTGTGGACTCCACACGCTTTCAAGACTTCACTCTGGGAGAAATCCGGGCACATGTCTCATTACAGAGACAATATGTTCCTGATGGAGGTGGAGAATGAAGATTATGGGATGAAGCCCATGAATTGTCCTGGTCATATTCTTATATTCCAGAGGAAGGCATGGAGCTACAGGGACATGCCCGTTAGGTTCAGTGAATTTGCGACAGTTTACAGGTATGAAAAATCCGGTGTTACTAGCGGCCTCCTCAGAGTAAGGTCCCTTACTCAGGATGATGGTCATGCATTCGTCAGAATGGATCAAATAGAGCAGGAAGTTGGAAAACTTATAGATATTATCAAGGAGGTTTATTACAGTACTTTCGGAATAAAGGAGCTTAAATTCAAGCTCAGCACGAGGGATGAGAACAACAAAGATAAGTACACTGGTTCCAGTGAGGTATGGGATAAGGCTACCAAAGCCCTAATGCAGAGCCTGGAGAACAGATCCATAAAATACGAGATAAAGGAAGGCGAAGCAGCCTTCTACGGTCCGAAAATAGATGTTGATGTCAGGGATGCAATAGGCAGGTACTGGCAGCTTTCCACAATACAGCTTGATTTCTTCATGCCAGACAGGGACCATTTTGATTTAAAATACAATGATGAGAATAATCAACCACAGCAGCCTGTAATGATACACAGGGCCATATATGGTTCTCTGGACAGGTTCATGGGAGTCATTATAGAACATTTCGCAGGAGCATTCCCATTATGGATATCTCCGGTACAGGTGAGAGTAGTCAATATTTCAGAAGGCAGTCTGGAATATTCCAGAAAGATTATTGATCTACTGCTATCCGAGGGAATAAGAGTTGACAGCGATCTTTCATCGGAGACAATTAATAAGAAAATCAGGGAGGCCCACGGTGACAAAATACCCTATACCGTGATAATTGGGGATAAGGAGGCGAACGAATCAAAAATATCTGTAAGGGACAGGAAAAATAGACAAAGAAATCTTGTCTCCCTGGAATCTTTCCTCACTGTATTAAAAGAAGAGATCAACAGCAAATCACTGGAAATACATTTCTGCAGTAACTGATTTTCCTCTTTTTTTTATTTTGAGAAATAATTGTAGCAAAATTATTAATATTGTCAAAAGCATCATTCAATATGCATATAAGAAAAGGCAGATTTTTATTGTCAATAATACTTCTCGTTATTGTTTTATTGATATCCTCAATGCCACTCGGGCCACTTCCTTCAATAATTTCAATGACAAATCCATCAACTGGGATCATCTCTCCCTACAATCAGTCAGTATCTCTGGGATTATCTTACATGAATGTGACTCAGAATGGAAGTACAGCTCATATTATAATCAATGTCCAATCTGATGGCTTAATTGGAATAGCATCCGATAAAACGTGGGGGCTATACTATGAGCAGGGATATCAGGAAGCCAAATACAGACTTGAGCAGATGGAATTTCTTAAGAGAACTGCACTTGGAACACTTGCGCAGGTAGTAGGTCCATCAGCCATTGGGACTGACATATTCTTCAGGCAGCTAGAAGATCTACAGATTGCTGAGCAGGAAAATGCAAATTTATCTAGGAACAGTACGGCTTATATAGCGATCAGTGAATTTGCAGATGGGATTAACGCTTATATAAAGAGTCTTTCTCCTGCCGAATATCCGATGCTATTTAAGATTCTGGATTTCCAACCATCATTATGGAATGTGACAGATGTTCTTGCTGTGCAGCAACTGTTTTTATGGGAGAATAGCGCAGGTGGAGTCGATCCAATATATTTCAATTATGCCCTGCAGAGTATGCCCGAGAATATAGTAAAGGGGATATATCCTGTTTATCCTGAAGGAATCCAGCATCCGATAGTTCCATATTCTCTAAATCCTGGAATATATAACGAATCAGGAAATATTGGAAATCTATCTCTCTATACTCCTTCCTTTGTAATAAATGAGAGCGAGATGAACTCTATAAATTCATATTTTGCTGACCCACCAGGACTGCCATCATGGCTCAGTTTGCTCTGGCAGGATCTAAATCTTAAATATGCAGCATTCAAAGATCTGGGGAGTAATAACTGGGCAGTAAATGGAATTAAAACTGACAACAGATCGGCACTGCTGGCGAATGATCCGCATTTATCCACAACAGTACCATCAATCTGGATAGGATTCCAGCTTGTATCTCCAGGTCAGAATGTGGTTGGTGTTATATTCCCTGGATTCCCTGGGATTATATTAGGTCACAATCCCTTCATAGCCTGGGGGGCTACCAACGGGCAGATTCAGCAGACTTATTTTTATGCAGAGCAAATATCTCCAGATCACCCTTATCAGTATTATTCCAATGGTCAGTGGCTGCATTTCAGTATTCTGAATGAGACAATATCTGTGAAAGGGGCAAATCCAGTAAATCTTCAGGTGGAAAGAGCAAATAATGGAGTCATTTTGATAAGCAAACCTACACCCATTGCGATGGATTGGACAGGATTGATACCAAGCTATGAAATAAACGCAGTCCTGAATATGGATTATGCAAAGAATGTAACACAGTTCAGACAGAATATATCAGAGTGGTTCAAAGTTGGAATCCAGAACTGGGCTGTAGCTGATAAATATGGAAACATAGGAATTTTCCCTTATGGGAGGTATCCAATAATTGAACACGGTAATCCGAGGGGCATTCTCCCAGGAAATGGAAGTTCCAATTGGGTTGGTTTCGTCCCGGTTTCTCAACTCCCATTCCTTTACGATCCTTCAAATGGTTTTGTATTTTCGAGTAATCAGATAACTGTTTCAAATAATTATCCATATTATATAGGATGGGACCAGGAGTCAGGCTTCAGAGCGGATCAGGCTTATTTTATGCTGAGCACCACGAATGGTTTCAATACCCAGAAGATGGAAGATATTCAGCTGAGTGTTCATGATTACAGTACGAATGTTTTCCTTCCTTCTCTACTATCACTGCTGAGAAGGGAAGGGTTGAATAATTCACCAGAATACCTTGCTTTAGAATCCTGGAATGGAAATTTCACCATAAACTCCACGGCTGCTACCCTATATCATTTCTGGCTTCTGAATTATATTAATCTTACGTTCCAGCCTTATATGACCGCCTTCAATATAACGGAAGGCAAGGGTTACGGTCAATTCTCATTCTTCCTTGGCAGCGATGATTATTATCACGGTCCTCTGATTGAGGATCTTATGAACTGGACGCTTAACTATCCTAATTCCATATACTTCGATGTGTTCAACAGCAACGGAAGTATCAAGGAATACAGGAATGCCTTTTCCATAATGAGTGAAGCATACAATATGACTATTTCCACGATGGTCAAGAATTATGGAATCATTTCAAGCAGCTGGCAGTGGGGTAATTTCCATAAGAGAGAGCTTTCCAGCTTCTTCGGAGTAAACTCATTAAATACATCGTCAATTCCAGCCCCAGGTGATGGAAATACGCTAAATGCAGCATATGGAATGATTTCGTCATTTGGGCCATCATGGAGGCAGGTAGTTAATATGAGCAATCCAATAAATTCAAAGGGTATTTATCCGGGAGGACTCACAGAGAACCCTCTTAGTCAGTACTACTCAAACAATTTTGTTCCCTGGAACAACGGTGTTTACTACACGTTAATACCATCAACAGTTCCCGCTGAATTCCTTTATCTGTATGTGGAAGGTGTAACACCATGAAAAATTATGTAGCATTAGTAATACAGTTGGTACTATCATTCATATTCGCTGCAATATCAATGTGGTTTATAGCAATAGCAAGCGCTTTCTTCTTATCTTTCTACATCAAAGACAAGCGGAAGATTTCAGGACTTTATTTATCTATAGCATCATTGATTGGAGTATTCCTTTATATGGCCGTTACAGGATTCACGGCGAGAATGGCTAATTCATCACTCTTCTCAACTATATCCGGAATTCCTGGAGGCTCACTTCTCCTGTTTATAATACTTGCAGTAGAAGTGATAGTAACAACTCTTCTTGCATCACTAATAGGATCTTCATTTTATAAGTAATGAGATAAGTTTTTATTTTTAACATTATTTATTTTTTATGGCGGAATTTAACTGTTATTTATGCAAGAATGCTATAAAAACTGGCGAAAAATTCACATTCACTAAGAAAGGCGCAGTGCATTTTACCTGTTTCATATCAGAAAGAAGCAAGGAGGTAAAGAAGGAGGATTTCGATAAACTGAGAGCATTGACAATTCTTATGGATAGCGAGCTTCAGCATCTCTTGAACATATTGGCCATAAAGGATATACCTGCAGAAATACAGGAAAAAATAAGGGTAAAATACAAGAATATAGAGAAAGAGGTAAATGAAACGACCCAGATGATACTTTCCCTTTAATCTGGGAAATAACATTTTTATCTTCTCAGTTATGAAGGGGAGTGATTCTATGACCGTTGCAGAAAATATATACGAGTATTCTGAAAATCTGATTAAATCAAAAATTGACGAACAGACTTCAGAAGAAATTAAGAAGAGAATCGTCGACTCCATATATGTATCATATGGTGCAAGAAACGCTGAACCCGTAAAGATTGCTGAAAAGACACTACTTCCGAGTAAAGGAAAACTTAATGCCCCTATCTATTTCCGAAATAGAAAGGCATCTGTTGACGTAGCAACATTCCTTAACGGAAGCATGACGAGGTATCTAGATTACAATGATACATACCTCTCTAAGGAAGCACTTCATCCTTCTGATAATATACCACCTATTCTCGCATATGCTTATGCTAAGGAGGAAAGTGGGGACAAGATTATAAAATCCATTGCAGTTGCTTATCAAGTTGTGGGCGCTTTATCTGATGCAGTCTCAATACGTGACAGAGGATGGGATCATGTCACATATATATCAATTTCATCTGCTTCAGGACTGGCCGCATTGAACGGATACGACAAGGATAAATTCATACATACACTCAATCTTGCTATTAACAATAATATCAGCCTGAGGCAGACAAGAGCAGGAGAACTTAGTATGTGGAAAGGAGCCACTGCAGCCAATGCATCCAGGAACAGTGTATTTGCTGCGATGCTGGCAGGGGAGGGTTTCACAGGACCTGCGCCCATATTTGAAGGAGAAATGGGGTTCTTCAAACAGGTCTCTGGAGAATTCAAGCTGGATCTAAACAAGAATTACATTCTTAAAACTATGATCAAGAACTTCCCAGTAGAATATCATGCAATGAGTGCCGTGGAAGCTGCCTTAAATGTTAAAGAGAAAATAGGTAATGAAAAAATTGAGGAGATCAGGGTAGATACTTTCTCCGTCGCGCATAAAATAATAGTAAAGGATATAGAAAAATTAAGACCTAAAACAAAAGAAACTGCAGATCACAGTATGCCTTACATAATCGCCTATTCATTATTATATGGTTCACCAAATCCATCATCATTCTCAAAGAAGTATCTTGAAGACTCGAAAATACTTAATCTGATAGATAAGATAAAAGTATCAATAAGTCCAGAATATGACAAAATGTATCCAGAATATCTTCCTGTAAAAATTACGGTATTCACCAAAACAAGAAAGGAAGAAAGCGAAGTGCTATTCCCGAAAGGACATTTCAAGAATCCATATACATGGGAAGACCTATTAAATAAAGGAGAAAGAATAATGGACTCAAGGGATAGGGCAAAGGAAATATTGGATGCAGGGAAAAAATTTGAGAGAATAGGGGCAAAGGAATTTTTTGATGTGGTAAACAACACTCAGTAAATTCAATATTTTTTTCTTTTTCAAAAAATTTTAGTAAGCAGTAGCGCTATATGATGGTGATATCTTTATGACAGAGGAAAAAATAGGATGGAATCTAATTAATGAATCAGAAAAGAAAAAGATTTTTGAATTCTCTGAAGAATACAAGAAATTTATAGGTGAAGTGAAAACAGAGAGGGAGGCTGTGAAATTTTTCAGGAAAATGGCAGAAGAAAATGGTTTTAAGGAGATGAATGGGAAGGTCGTTCCCGGTGGTAAATACTATGTGGTAAAAAATGAGAAGGCAATAGCTTTAGTCCATCTTGGCAAAGATCCATTTGCAGATTACAAGGTCATAGCGGCCCACATGGATTCCCCAAGATTGGATGTGAAGCCACATCCCTTAGAAGAGGATAAGGAATCACATTTTGTTCTTATGAAGACGCATTACTATGGAGGAATTAAGAAATATCAGTGGTTCAGCAGACCTATGGCACTTCATGGGCTTGTAGTAACTAAGCAGGGTAAGAAAATTGAAATTAAAATAGGGGAGAACGAAAATGATCCAGTTTTCTCAATTCCAGATCTTCTACCGCATCTATCGAGAAAGGAGCAGGGGGAAAAGAAACTTCTTGAAGGATTTGAAGGAGAAAAGATGGAGATAATAGTTTCCCATATACCGGACAAGAATGAGAAGGAAAATGCTTTCAAGAAACATTTCCTTGCCCTGATGAAAGAAAGATACGGAATAGATGAGGATGATTTCTATTCAGCTGACCTTGAGGTAGTCCCTGCCGAAGGACCAAGAGATGTAGGTATTGATGCTGCAATGATAGGTGCCTATGGCCAGGACGACAAGATATGCTCATATACCGCTTCCAGGGCATTGTTTGATGCTAAAAGCAATGGGAACGTAATAGTAATACTTTACGACAAGGAAGAGATTGGAAGCGACGGGAATGTTGGAGCTCAGTCCAATTTCATCGAATATGTTCTCGTAAACATCCTAGAAAAATCTGGCAAAAACTACACATATGGTAAATTGCTAGAAATAATGCATAGATCCAAAGTAATAAGTGCTGATGTAGGTGCAGCAGTCAACCCACTTTTCAAAAATGTTCACGATATGGGTAATGCCGGAAAGGCTGGTAACGGGATACTTATTATGAAATACACTGGATCCGGCGGGAAATATGGAGCAAGTGAAGCACAGGCGGAATTCATGGCAGAGATCAGGAAAATGTTTGAGGATAAGAAGGTGATTTATCAGTACGGGCTCCTAGGAAAAGTCGATGAAGGTGGCGGAGGGACAGTTGCAAAATACCTTGCAAGTTATGGATTTAATGTAATAGATATGGGACCAGGATTAATAAGTATGCACTCACCCTTTGAACTT
Organism: Thermoplasmata archaeon; assembly: GCA_023256615.1. GTDB lineage: Archaea > Thermoplasmatota > Thermoplasmata > Thermoplasmatales > JAGDXO01. The sequence goes on along the minus strand of JAGDXO010000034.1, from coordinate 59,368 downwards.
GTAAGTAAGCTCGATCTCTGGAGTGCATACAATGCATATAAAGTATTCATTGAATCTTAACTTTTTTTAATATTTTAATTTTTAAAGGTAAAGCTAATATTCTATTCTAAAATAATGGATCATGAAGTACGTTAGATATGGAAATACAGGATCTTTCGTTTCAGTTTTGGCATTCGGAGCAATGACTCTTGGAGAAAAGAACAGATGGAATCTTGGCGGCGTTAATCAGGAGCTCTCTGATAAGATGGTGAAATTATGTATTGATAACGGAATCAATTTATTTGATACGGCAGACATCTATGATGCAGGCGATGCTGAAATAATGCTTGGGAAATCACTGAAGGGATATCGTGATCAGGTAATGGTTGCAACAAAGGTAAGAGGAAGAATGGGAAAGGGGATAAATGAAACAGGTCTTTCAAGACACCACATTTCAATTGCTCTAAGGAAGAGTCTAGAAAGACTTGGCACAGATTGGATAGATATATATCAATATCATGGGTGGGATGATTTCGGGAATATTGATGAGATATTAAACTCCATGCAGAATTTTGTGGACAATGGGAAGGTTATATACCCCGCAATATCTAATTTTGCTGCATGGCAAATAGCTGAATTTCAATCAAGGGCCGAGGAAAGAGGTTATGCAAGATATGAAAGTGTCCAGATGAATTACAGTCTTCTCAACAGGGACATTGAGTATGAAGTGTTACCATATCTTAAATACAGTAAAATGACTCTTTTGTCATGGAGTCCTCTCCATGGAGGTATCCTTACGGGAAAGTATAGGCCAGGTGAAAAGCCACCAAAGGGAAGCCGGATGGGTGACAGAGGATTTTTCTTCCCTTATTTCGATGAGGAGCAAGGATGGAAGATAGTGGAGGAAGTAGTTAAGATAGGAGAGGAACAGGGTGTAAAACCTTCACAGATAGCCCTTTCCTGGATAATCTCCCAGGGATACGTAGCAATAATAGGGGCGAAAACACTCGAACAGTTGCAGGAAAATATTGCTGCAATAGAAGTTCAACTGACTTCTAGCCAGAAAGACAGGCTAAATAAAGTATCTGGCGGAAGGAAGATGTATCCTAACTGGATGCTCGAAAGGCAGAATCAGGATAGAGATTTTGAAAAAATCTTGTAAATATAGAAAATAATTATTTCATTTTATTTGAATTTATTAAAAGATAAATTTAATTTTGAGTATTAAAGGGTTCTTTGTAATAGTGTAAATCTCTAGAAATTCAGGTTACAAGTAAATACAAATATTCAAGTTTTAATATCTGCAAATAATAATACATCAATGGAATTTAGAAATGTAAGTCTTGAACCCATCAGTGATTATGAATTCAACGCATATATGGAGAAATCAATAGAAGAATATGCAAAAGAGAAGGTCCGGTCTGGTAACTGGAAGGAAAATGAAGCAATGGAATTATCTAAGAACTCCTTTCATAAACTCCTACCAGATGGAAAAAATACAAAAGGACACGCAGTTATGTCAATAATCGATAGGGAAAATGGAAAGAATGTAGGGGTATTATGGGTGGAATGGAAAAACAGAGAATTTGATTCTTCTTACATATGGGACATAGTAATCTATAAAGAATTCAGGAGAATGGGTTATGGCTATTCAGCAATGAAAGAACTGGAAAAAATGGCCAAAATAAACAGAAGTAGTTCAATCGTTTTACACGTATTCGGTCACAATAGACCTGCCATAGAAATGTATCAGAAACTTGGATTTAAAACAACCAATATAATAATGAAGAAGGAAATATAATTTCAACAACTATTGAAGTAACTTCACACTTTTCATTATGACTGGTGTTATGGGTTTATCATTTCTATCTCTTTTAACATTACTAATAGAATCCACAATATCCATTCCCTCTATTACCTTTCCGAATACTGGGTGTTTAGAATCCAAGTAGAAATTATCCACAACATTGATGAAAAATTGGCTTCCACCAGTATTAGGGCCGGCATTAGCCATTGCAATAGTCCCCCTAGCATTTCTATATTTTTTATTGAATTCATCTTTTATGGTATATCCTGGTCCCCCCATGCCTGTCCCAGTAGGGTCCCCACCCTGAATCATAAATTTCGGTATGACTCTATGAAAGATCACTCCATTGTAGAAACCTTTTTCAACCAATTTCTTGAAATTTCCTGTCGTGATAGGCATATCTTCAAATAATTCTATTTTTATATTTCCCATAGTTGTTTCCATTAAGACCTTTACCATGACTTATCGAAACCAAATAGCGTAATAATATCTAAAATTTTACAAATGAAATTTTATCAATATATAAGAATTAATAAATATAATTTCGCACTAGGAAGCTTTTGGTGGTGCCTGAGGTTTAGGCACGATATATACTTTGTTTCCTATTATTAGATTGCTAGGAATTACTACCTTGGTTCCATCGTCCTTTAAAACTTCTGTGAATAAGATGCCAACGTCCCTGACAGTACCAGTATCACCGAGTATTGTGACATAATCATTTATTTTGAATGGCCTCGCTACTAAAATGAATAACCCTGCAATAGCTTGGCCTAGCGGCTGCTGCATTGCAAAACCTATTACTATACCGAGAAAACCACCTACGGATACCCCAGCAAGACCTCCTCCCACCTCTCCCGCAATTACAGTGATAAGCGCTCCAACTCCTATAACAAGGAATACATTCCTGAAGGCCCTTGCAACATCCTCCGGATACTTCAATTTCAAGAACTGATAAATAACCTCGGAAAAGGCTTTGACTATAAGATAGCCGAGGATTAGAGTCAGTGATACGTTAATATATATGTAATAAGTAGCCAAAAATATTCCATATCTTGGAAGGAAATAATTTATTAGATAAGTTAGACCTGCCGATATTAGTATAAATATTACAATGTAAATTATTAATCTAGAAATTGCATCTATGTAACCTCTCCTTGAATTATCCGAGTTACTGGAACTCATATTTATTAAATACATTTATTTATTTAAATCTATACCTAAAAATTTTGATACGTCTATACAAATCAGAATCCTATGAAAAAATTTTTTCTTAATACTAATCCATTAAGTTTAAAGTAAAGAAAAAGGTGGTCTAAAATAGATTTAAAAATTCGAGAATTCCAACCAATCCATAAGCCTTTATCATCAGTAATCAGAATGATTTGTATACACAAGGTATCTCTTTTGGAGAAGGAGAAAAGACCGAAATCTCAACTTAATCTAGATTATTATTTAACTAAAGGGGAAGAATGATGCAATAAGAAAAATTAAAATACGAATAAATAATACAAATTCAAGCGTCATTAAAAAGATAAAGGTTGATAAAAATGAATAAAGAAGAATTTGAAAGCAAATTTATAAAGAGTAAGCAAAATTGGATAGAAGTATATGAAAATATTAGGATATATGGGAATGACTATGAAATATTTGATGACGTGGTAATGATTTTCAAGGAAAATCTTCTTATTGCAGACCTGAAGCTGTCTAAGGTCCAAAGCATCTTAAACAGGGAAGTTTGGCTTTAAGCTTATCTGATGATATTATTAAAATTGTAATTTTAGAATTTCGAAATGTTTTTTAAGGGAGAAATGTGTTATGCTTTTAACCCTCGGTAAAGAAAATCTGTGGAAAATTCCAGTAATTGTCAAAAATAATACAGATGGGACCGCCGAGATTTGAACTCGGGTCACCAACACCCCAAGCTGGTAGGATGGTCCAATCTACCCTACGGTCCCATTAGTCGAAGGGCATTATTTCTTGAAGGAGTTCAGCGTTTGAAAGAATCATTCTTCTGCAGCAATATCTTGTTACATTAAGGTCGTCAAGAGTTTTTGAGATTTCCTCGGGGGTAGGATCTCTACCCTCCTTTGTCCTTATTCCGTCAATTTGTGCTTTGAATTTTACATAATCTGAAGCTATGACCCTTCCACAACTGAAACACCTTATGGGTATTATCATCTTTAAAATCACCTATATGATTTCTGTCTCTTTTTCCTGGCTCCTTTTCCTCCAGGCTTTTTAGGAAGTTTCTTCCTAACATCATTAACTAGCAACGTCCTATCATACTCTTTATAAATTTTCTCGAGGTCTTGATCTTTGAAAAATTCAATGAGAGCCCTTGAAATAGCAGTTCTTGCAGCTTCTGCCTGGCCAATAACTCCGCCCCCACGTGTTCTAACATTGATATCAACCTTACTGACTCTCTCTCCAGCTAAAGTAATGGGCTCAAGGAGTTTAAGCCTGGCAAGTTCAGGTTCAAAAATTTCAACAGGAACACCATTTATTCTGATTCTACCATTGCCCTCCTGTATTGTTGCCCTTGCGACTGCAGTCTTTCTGGCTCCGCTCGTTTCAATTACCATCTATTCTCACCTTTGACCCAAGTTCCTTCGATATGTCGTACAGGCTTAAAACATTTGAGACGTGTTTATTCTTAAATTCATCGTGCTTTTCAATAGCTACCTCAGCATATTCTTTTGGCACTCCAATAAATACCTTTAGCTTCTTAAAAGCATCCTTCCCTCTTGTCGTTTTCATCGGTAACATTCCCCTGACAGTTCTCCTCAGAATTCTATCGGGCTCCTTAGGAAACCTTGGACCTTTCCTGACTGAACCAACATCTCTTTCCATTTTGTATCTGCCAATGGTATAACCTTTTCTTCCAGTTACAGTTGCTTTTTCAGCATTTACTATAACAATCTCATCCTGTTTCTCTAAAAGTTCCTTTGCAACATAGGAACAGAATCTTCCAAGAACCATGTTTGATCCATCAATAACTCTCATCAATCATCTACCCCATAATTTTAATATTACTTCCCTTTGAATTCTCATTCATCAGATCTTCAAGGCTCAAAATTCTACCTCCTGCTTCAATGATTTTTTTCCTTGCTGTTTCACTGAAGTAAAGAGCGGCCACATTGATTGGCTCATCAATGTCCCCAGATCCCAAGACCACTCCAGGAACAACAACTGTGTCCCCTGTCCCCGCATACCTTGAAATCCTTCCGACATTAACTTCTACAATCCTGTCTTTTGATTTTTCAAGTCTTTCAGCTATATCTTTCCAGAACCTTGAATCATTCTCCTTAGCCAGTTTTTTCATCGCATTAGCCAATTTTTGTCTGGCTTCCTTTTGATCGACACCCATTTAATATGCACCTAGGCCGTAAGGTATGGATATTCCATTAATAAATCTTATTAAAGGTTCACTATGTCTAAAGCATTTTTTAGAATCTCAGCACTGGTAACGGAACCTACCCCTCCTGGGACAGGCGTATAGTCAATATCTTCTCTCTGCGCATCATTTTCAAAATCCCCAACAATTCTGTCACCAACAACATTTATTCCGACATCGACTATTATTTTTTTACCCTTTATCGATGACGACTTAAGATATCCAGCTTTGCCTACAGCAAGAATAATAATATCATTGTCTTCTATCATTTTTTCCATATTAGAAGTTTTTGAATGAGCTATTGTAACAGTAGCATCTCTGTTGAGTAACAGATTGACAAGAGGTCTTCCAACTGTAACTGATCTGTTAATTACAAGCACATTTTTTCCCTTCAGGCTTATACCATTCTGTTCAAGAATATCTATTGTGGCTTTCGGGGTTGCAGGTGCTATACTATTGATATTGAAATTCAGGAGCCCGAGGTTATGGGGGGTGACACAGTCTATATCCTTGTCAGGATTGAGGGCAAGAGAGACAATTTCATTTGTTATCCCTGGGGGAAACGGCCTTCCCACTATGATGCCAGTTACTGAACTGTCATCATTCAATTCATTAATTTTTTCTATCAAATCTTTCCCTTCAATTTCCAGCAGATTGAAACCTATCCCAGCCTTTTCCGCATTTCTTTTAATGCTGTTAAAATAAACTATAGATTCCTTATCCTCTTTGTAGGCAATAGCAGCAACCATAATTTTAGGTCCATTTTTTAATCTTTCTTTAATATCCTCCATAATTTTTTTAGATACGATTTTTCCATCAATAATCATATACAGTGATGTTTTTTGGATTAAAATAATCATCTCATCTTCATCTTTCCAAAGAATGCGATGTAAAGAACTGAACTCGTAAAGTAGAAGGATGCAGTTATGTAGAATGGAGTATTTAGTGATATCATTATAAGGTATCCTCCTACCAGTGTTGAAACTGAGTTAAGTCCAGTCCAGGAAAATGAAACAAGACTACTCATAAAAGGTCTGTGCTCCTCTGGGATAAGAGAGAGTTCAAATGAAGTCTGAACTGGATTAGATACATTCATCATCAACGTCCTGAAAATATAGAGGGAAGTAAACAAAGAAAGACCTATGCCCCTTAACCCACCTATAAAAGGCATTATAAGAAGCGTAAGGGTTGCGAGAGACTGGAATATCACTATAGTGAATACTGATCCTCTTCTTTCAGCTATAAAGGGTACAAATAGTATAACAAAAGCCATAACAAGATTTGTAAGTGCGAAAATAAAGGAAATAGATTCAACATTGATATTGAATCTATACTTGAACTGCAATTGAAAGTAAGGGATAAGAAATCCCGCACCAAATCCAATTAAAGAAGCCGGTATTATAAGTTTCAGGATCAATTTACTTGTTTTACTATCTAACTTTGGCCTCTGCTCTTTTTTTCTCAATTTAATATCAAGTTTTATCCTGATTGAGATAAGTAGTGCCAGGAGTATCAGAAACAAAAGCAAGAATGGTAGCATTCTGTATCCAAGGGTCTTAGATCCAGCGACGACTCCAATCTCCGGCAGAATACCTCCCATAAGATTTCCTATTGTATTTCCTATGAGTCCGAAGAAAGATGAGAGAGAAAAAACATATTTTCGAATAGATTCATCCGCAGATTTCGATATTAGAGAAGAAAAACTTGAATTAACGAAAGAGCTCGATAAACCAATTAAGGCTGAAGCTAAAACAAGGATATAAAAATAGGATACGAACGAAAGCATAGGATATGCTAACATATCAACAATTATTCCCAGAATTATCATTCTCTTTGCCCCTATTCTGGATGCGTAAACTCCAGATGGGACGATAGAGACAATGTATGCTATGCCCTGCACCGAGATCAAGAGACCATATTCAAGAGGAGAATATCCAAAAAAACTCAAATAAAAAATAAAAAGAAATCCAAATATTCCGCTGGAAAGTCCATATATGAACTGAAGTCTTATAAGTCTGTAACTTTCATCACTAAAACTCGTATATTTTCCAATGATTCCTTTTAAATTTTCATTCATAGATTGATTTAGGGCGTAATAAATATGTAATACTAATTAGTTATGAAATTAATCAAAACACTTAATTATTAAATTTCACTTTGAGCGCGAATGGATGAATTACAAGAATGGGTTAAGTCACAGGGAGTTAATACCACTAATGACATTAAGATACCGGATAAGCTGATTGACCAGGTTATTGGCCAGGATCAGGGTGTTGAGGTAATTAAAAGAGCTGCGAAACAGAAGAGGCACGTAATCCTTATAGGAGAACCGGGGACTGGTAAATCTATGCTTGCCCAGTCGATGGTTGATTTTCTTCCTAAGGAAGAACTGGAGGATATTCTGGTCTTTCATAATCCGGATGATCCGAACAGACCAAAGGTAGTTACAGTTCCCGCAGGAAAGGGGAAGGAGATAGTCAAGGATTATCAGAAGAGAGCTGATGCAGAGAAGGTAGAGAAACAGAGAGGCGTGAGAATTCTCGTTTTCTTCATAATAATACTGGGAATTATTTTTGCTTTCATAAATTATCCTTCAAATCACAGCATTGATGCGACACCAATATTTCTCTCAATAATGGCAGCAGCTTTCCTATTTATAGCTCTGAATATGGGTCCGATATCCAGGGAAGATAAGACAATGGTCCCGAAATTACTTGTTGGACATGACAAGAATGATAATCCGCCATTTATAGACTCAACGGGTGCTCAAGCCGGTGCTTTACTTGGTGATGTGAGACATGACCCTTTCCAGTCAGGCGGTCTTGAAACACCACCTCATCTTAGGGTTGAAGCAGGTAATATTCACAAGGCCAACAAAGGTGTCCTTTTCATTGATGAAATAAACATGCTGAGGATGGAGAGTCAGCAAAGCCTCCTTACAGCAATGCAGGAAAAGAAATATTCTATTTCAGGTCAGAGTGAGAGATCGGCAGGAGCTTTAGTCCAGACTGAACCAGTTCCGTGCGACTATGTTCTTGTTGCTGCAGGAAATTTGGATGCCCTTCAGGGAATGCATCCTGCCCTCAGGTCAAGGATCAGGGGTTACGGGTATGAGGTTTATATGAATACAGTAATGGATGATAATGAGGAAAACAGGAAGAAATTGATAAGATTTGTAGCACAGGAAGTTTCCAAGGATAAGAAAATCCCTCCTTTTGATTATACCGCTGTTGCTGAAATCATTAGAGAGGCTCAGAAGAGAGCCGGAAGAAAAGGAAAAATCACTTTAAGACTTAGAGAGATGGGGGGACTAATAAGGGTGGCTGGAGATCTTGCTGTTGCTGAAGGAGCTACCGTTGTAACATCTGATCACGTTATTAGGGGAAAGGTTAAGGCCAGACCTTTAGAACAGCAGATTGCAGATAAGCATATAGAAGCTGGCAAGTCATACCAGACATTCCTAAATGAAGGATTTGCTATAGGTATAGTGAATGGTTTGGCCGTTTTCAGCGCTGGTTCAGGTATGGCAGAATACTCAGGTACAATAATGCCAGTGGCTGCAGAAGTAACTCCTGCACAGGAAAGGGATCGTGGAAAGGTAATCGCTACAGGAAAACTAGGAGAAATTGCAAAGGAGGCCGTACAGAATGTTTCCGCCGTTATCAAAAAATACACCGGCGAGGATATCGCCAATCACGACGTTCATATACAGTTTGTGGGCAGCTATGAAGGCGTGGAGGGTGACTCTGCAAGTATAACAATTGCGACCGCAATAGTTTCGGCAATGGAAGGCATTCCTGTGGACCAGACCTATGCCATGACGGGTTCCCTCAGTGTAAGGGGACAGGTTTTGCCAGTTGGAGGCGTAACCGCAAAGGTAGAAGCTGCCATAGAAGCTGGATTCAAGAACGTGATAGTTCCTCTAAGCAATGAAAAGGATATAGTACTGGAGGAAGCAAAGAAACAGAGAATTCAAATACATCCAGTTACGACAATAAATGAGGTACTGAAACTAGTGCTGGCGCCAACAAGGTCAAAAGCTTCACTGCTTTCAAAATTTGAATCATCCATTTCGACAGGTCAGGTGACAGTAAATACAGCTTAACTCAAAATTAAAAATAAAGATGCTTGATGGTCCAGCTGACCCGGATGAATTCAAGAATGTGTCACTAATCAGAGAAGACAGGCTGGTTGGTAATATGCATCTTGATGCTGCGATAAGATACGCACTGAGCAATTACGCCCGGGAGAGAATGATTACTAAATCTCTATGGAATGAGATAATAGTTTATGCATCTTTGCAGAGACAGGTTAAAAAAGCGTTTGAATTCATGGGCGTTAAAAATTATACCGGCAAAATAATCATTGTGAGCAGTGAAAATTTAGATGGGAAAGATGCTAAGATCGGTATAAACAATGACAAACTGACTTTCTGGAATATAAAAGATCCTTTGGAAATTCTGGAAAGGATGGCTCTATTTCATTCGGAAAACCTTTAGGTAATCATATTTATATATCTTTTTTTGATACCTTTCGGACTATGGGGATACTATAATGCTAATTAGAGATAATGAGCAGTATGATCTAGATCAGTTTCTCGATCCAATAGTGGAAGAGTGGTTTATGAGTAAATATAATCAGGCCACCAAAGCCCAGAGGATCGGAATACCCTTGATACATCAGAGAAAGAATGTCTTAATTTCAAGCCCTACTGGAACAGGCAAAACATTATCAGGTTTCATGGTCATAATAAATGAGCTTTTCCTTCTTGCAAAGAGGGGAAAACTGGAAGATAGGATTTACTGCGTTTATGTATCCCCACTGAAGGCGCTTGCAAATGATATCCACAGAAACCTAGAGGTCCCTCTTGAAGAGATAAGGGAATTGGCAATTTCAAAGGGAATAAACATACCAAAAATAAGGGTGGGAGTGAGATCTGGTGATACCAGTCAGTATGCACGACAGAAAATGAACAAAACACCTCCACACATATTCATAACAACTCCAGAATCCCTTGCTCTCTCGCTTTTCTCTCCAAAATTTAAGGAGAAATTTAGGCAGGTGGATTTTCTAATTGTGGATGAAATTCACGATCTGGCTTCAAATAAGAGGGGGGAATTACTGAGCCTTATTATAGAATTTTTACAGTATAATTCAGGTAATTTGACTAGAATTGGGCTGTCTGCAACCACGGAGCCCATAGACGAAATAGCGAGATTTCTGATAGGAAATGAAAAAGAGAAGGATGTTCACATAATAGAGGTGGAGTCAAATAAGAACCTTGACATGAAAGTGGTATGCCCGGTTTCAGATCTCTATTCAGCCCCGCAGGAACAGATCAATGAAAGGTCTTACGACATAATAGAAAAACTTGTGAATGATCATAAAACAACACTTGTGTTCACAAATACCAGGAGTGGAGCTGAAAGGGTATCCTCAAAACTTATAGAAAGAGGAATACTGAGTCTCGAGGCCCATCACTCAAGTCTTTCAAAGGAGTCAAGATTTAATGTGGAGGAAAAACTTAAGAAAGGTGAACTTAAATGTGCAGTCTCCTCTACATCCCTTGAGCTGGGTATAGACATAGGAAGCATAGACCTTGTTGTTCAGGTCGGGTCTCCAAAGGGCATCGCTAAAGGATTGCAAAGGGTGGGGCGTTCCGGTCATTCGGTATTTGCCACCGCAAAGGGAAGAATAATCCCCATGGATATAGATGATCTTGTCGAATCTCTGGTTCTTGTGAAGATGGCTAAAGAAAAGAGACTCGACAGAATTACAATTCCAAAAAATTCCCTGGATATACTATCACAATTTATAGTTGGCATCTCTTTGGAAAAGAAATGGGAAGAAAGAGAGGCCCTAGAACTGGTGAGAAGATCATACTGCTACAATAATCTGAAGGAGAATGATTTCGTTAATGTTCTGAACTATCTTTCCGGAGGATTTGAAGAGGGTAATGTCTATTCAAAGATATGGTGGGACAAGAAAGAGAAAACATTCGGGCGGAAGAAGAGCAGCAGACTCATATATTTCACCAATGCTGGTACAATTCCGGAGGAAGCTGATTATGAAGCCTTTTCAGTTGATAACAGGCATCTTGGTTCTCTCTCCGAAAAATTTGTAGAAAAACTCCATAGAGGTGATATTTTCGTCCTGGGGGCAAAGACATATGAATTTCTAAGAATGAGGGGGAACAAGATATTCATAAAGGATGCATCCGGAAGGAAGCCAACCGTTCCCTCATGGGCAGGCGAAATGCTCCCGAGAACATTTGATCTCTCCGTTGAAATAGGCAGATTCAGGGAAGAGATGGTTAAGAAAATAAATGAGGGAATAGCAGAACAGTACCTCAGGGAGTACTATGATGCTGATGAAAACTCAATAAGAAGTGTTATATCTTATTTCACCAGTCAGATGGGATTTCAGGTTCCATCGGACAAAAATATCTACATAGAGGGCTACATCGATAGGTCAAACCAGTATTCTGTAATTTTTCATTTTGTGTATGGAAGGAGGGTTAATGATGCCCTTAGCAGAATAATTGCGTATAATATTTCCAAAGTATATTCCGTAAATTCTCGAATTGCACTCACAGATGATGGTTTCATGCTGACATTCAACAGGAAAATTGAGATAGAAGGAATTAAAGAGATTCTCAAGAATTTGGAAGTAGAAAATAGTCTCAGGAGGGCAGTTAAATCAACTGAATTATTCAAACAAAGGTTCAGGCACTGTGCCACAAGATCATTCATGGTGCTCAGAAGGTACAGGGGGAGGGAGGTATCTGTAGCAAGGCAGCAGTTGAGAAGTGAAAAGGTGCTGGATATCCTGTTTTCAATGGAAAATTTTCCGATAATTGAAGAAACATTCAGGGAGATTGAAACAATAGTAATGGATGTGGAAAACGCTAGAAAAATAGCAGAAGGGCTGAAAAATGGCGAAATTAAAATTATCAGCGAGGATTATTCAAAACATCCAAGTCCTTTCTCATTCGGTATTATATCTACAGGAATAAGCGACGTTGTTCTGATGGAAGACAAGAGTGCCATAATAAAGGAATTACAGGAATCTCTGCTGACGAAAATGGGTCTGGAAGGTTCACTTGAGACAAATCCAGAGGACCTTATAAATTATCAGGATTCGAAATTAGACGTCAGCGGTAAGGAAGGATTGATAGAATTTCTCAGAAAGGCCGGATTTTCAGATCTTTATTCGACAGTATCATTTTCACCATTGAAAAAAGTGGAGAACCAGGACGAGTATCTTGATACTGTATCAGAACTTCTCGGGGAGGGAATAATACAGCCTGTTTTTACCGGTAAGACCACATACGCTTTAACTGATAACGTACCAATCCTGGCGGCTGTTTATTCTCAGAAATCAGATTTAAAATTGATATTTGATGATGGTGATTCAACAAATACAATTGCCAAGAAAAACGGTCTTGATCCTGAGGAAGCCCTGATAATACTCAGGAAAATGGAAAGGGCATATGAGGCATATTTCCTCAAATTCGGAAACAGGGTGAAATGGTTTCACAGATCTGTTAAAAAAGATGACACTATTTCGTCCATTAAAGAGGTAGTGAAATGGCTTCTATGGCAGAACGGTCCTTTAACTATTGCTGAAATTTCTGACAGGATAGGTGAAAGGGAGGAGATGGAAGAGATAATTGAATCTCTCCTATCTGAAAGGATTATTTCTACGGGAAGATTCTTGCCAAAACCGGACAAGCAATACATTTTGACCGAGGATTTAAAAAATTTGAAAATAGTAGGTCAGGGAGAGATATCAGTTTCCAGAATCTCCAGGGGCCTATTAAATAGAAGCGGGAATTACTTCGATAATTACTTATTTGCATTGGATGGCACAGCTCTCAGGGCTAGAGGTTATGATGAGTCAGAAATGCATTCAGAAGAAATTGTTTACGGAAATTTTACACGAAATGTAAAGGCATACTTCCCTCTGAAACTTCTGCCCCAACTCATAACTCTAAACAGGGTGGAAACGATTGACGTAAAATCCTCGGTTATAAATGAGAGTGGAAAGATAGGAGGAGCAAAGAATAAAGATGATAAACTGGAAGAAAATCTAATGAAGAATAATTATCTTTTTATTAAAGGAAACGCAGTGTTAAGTGCTGAAGAATATGCAATGGAAGAACCTGTACAACTACTTGAAAAATTTATTGATGCATATGGCCCGATAAGTTTGAGGGAACTCGAAAACTTTTTTGGAAAGAATGTAGATAATTACATTGGGAAATTGAATGTTAGAAGGCTGATTAGCGGGCACGATGCATACCTGTATACAAATCTTGAACCTGCTGAACAGAGATCGATTATAAATTCAAAGGATCCGGTGTATCTGCTGAACCGGGAAAGGATAGAAGGGGAAGTTGGAGAGGGAATAAATTATATTCTTATAGAAAACGGTCTGATAAAACTGGGGATAGAGGTCGCAAGTGATAATGGTATTCTAGAAATATTTGACATGACAGGAGAATACTCTGGTGAAATAAATCAGGTTAAGAACATGATTGATTATATATCAGGAAGAGAATCATTTGATTCACTTCTAATAAGAAAGATCACCTTCCCAATTCCCGATGAGAAGATAATTGCAGAAATGGGATACCAGAAAGTCAGGGGTTTCCTTGTTTTGGGCGGTGTAAAAGATGTTGCGCTGGAAGAGGAGGAAATCATATCATACATACTCAAGAAATACCACCTGGTCAAAAATGAGAAATATTCCGATCCTGTTGTAGCGCTTCAGTCAATCCTGGGTTTCAAAAACAACCAGGAACTGATGATGAAGAGTCACAAATTCATTGATCTGGAAAAACTCGTGATGAGCAACCTGGCAGTCCAGGGTTTCCTGATGGACGGGTCTTCCGGATATCTTAATAAGGAAAATCTTTCCTTGATAGGATCACTCAAATTCAAAGGGCTTTCAGAAAACTCCAGGCGTCTTTACGAAATCATCAGGAAGCATTCACCTGTTGCAAGGGAAGTTATAATAGAAAAATCATGCTTTACAATTAATCAAACAATAAACATAATTAATGAGCTCTTGAGGAATGACGCTATATTTAAGGATCACAAGGGGAAATATGTTGCAGCAGATACCACACTAGATCCTTTTATGTCGCTAGACAAAATAACCCGTGAAATAGGAATATTTAACGGGAGAGTTCTCTCAAACCTGCTGGATGGATCGGTGGACCAGAAATTTATTTCATCATATCTCTCCCAGGGAGTCAATGGTGGAAAATTTACCAGGATTCTTCCTCTAAAATCAAGAGATGAGATATTCTATTCCTGGTCTGATGAAGATTTCAGAACGGATTTTTCAGGTGAAGATCTGGTATTGTTTCCTAGATCAATAGTAATGACTCATTTATCGAGTCTGCTGGGATGGAAATCAAACGGAAAATTCATATTCATAAGGGATGGAATCGAACCCATATTCTTCAAAGGTAAAAAATCAAAGGAAAGGCTGTTGATTCAAACTCCTCTGAGAGACGAAACAAAGAGGAGGATATCCAAATATCTTTTGGGGCTAAATATTTCAACAGACACTGAAGAGGGGGACGAAATGACACAGAAATGGTATGAAAACATGGTCCCTAAGAAATATAGATGATTGTAGAAATCATTTAACTGAAAGTAAAAAATACAAAAATTTTGAATATTATTTAATCATTGTTAAATATGGTAACAAAAGAGGAAGTTCTTGATGCCTTAAAAACAGTTTCAGATCCTGAAATAGGTGTTGATATTGTAAATCTTGGTCTAGTTTATAATATCGATATTGCTGAAGGTGTTGTAAATATTAGAATGACTATGACAGCTCCAGCATGCCCTGTTACTGATTGGATTCTTGCTGAAGCACAAAGGAGAGTGGAAGAAATTCCCGGAGTGAAGGAAGCCAATATAGAACTTGTATGGGAGCCACCCTGGAATCTCGATATGATATCAGACGAAGCAAGAAAAATGTTAAATTTATGAAAAAAATTAATTTTTATTGAATTCCTTGGTTATTATTTTGAGGTCTCCAGGTCTCTTGCTAATATGTCCAAGTTTTACCCCGTATATCTCTTTGATTCCGTTGCTGTAAGCAGTATCAAGGAGCCTCTGTGAAATTATACCACCTGTTACTATCTTTGAAAATTTCTTTTCAACGGTATCAAATTTATCTATTACTTCATTGAGTGAAAGTTTTCCTATCAGATTCCAGGAATCGTCATAAAATCTGACTTCTTTATTCTGAGACGCTTCTTCGAGAAATTTCATCGGTCCCTTTAGTTCCTCTTCCTTCTTCTGTTCCGTCCTGTGCTCTTGTTTCTTCTCTTGTACCTGCTGCTCCTGTTTCTGCACCGGATGCGGTTGTTGGGCTTGTACTGTATTATGATTGCCATTGTTATGATTCCCATTATTGTTTCCGTTTGCTGCAACTTCATTCTTCTGATTCAATGTTTTAAGCTCATCCTGCATACCGTGTGTTATGAGATACTGGTCAACAGGCATTTTGTCCCTCAGGGCCTTTACAACCTGTTTGTACGTTAATTCCTCAACTTCGAATCCAGATGGTGCCCTTGCGACAAAATCGATGTCGGCAACCTGAAGAAGCTCCTTCAGTATAAGATCTCCTCCTCTGTCTCCATCTAAAAATGCAGTTGCTGTTTTTTGCTTTGTGAGTTCTGAGATTGTCTTTGAAACATTCGTACCCTCAACTGCTATTGTATTTTTTATGCCATACTTAAGTAGGTTCAGAATGTCATTTCTACCTTCGACAACAATAATGGACTCGCTTGTTGCAAGGTTTGGTCCGGCTGGTAATTTATCATCCCCATAAGATGTTATTTCTGAACTTTCTATCTTGCTCCTTACTGTCTGCACAAGGTCATCACCCAAGCTCTTGTTATTGACAAGCATCTTCTCAAGTATTTCTTTGGCCCTCTCAATGACCTTTTCCCTCTTTGCTGCCCTTACATCTTCAACTTCCAAGACGTCAACCTTGGCCTTGCATGGTCCAATTCTGTCTATGGTTTCCAGGCTTGCCGCAAGTATACTTGTTTCAACCTGATCCACACCAGATGGTATATATACAATTCCTTCTGATTTCCCATTCTTTGAATCTATATCTACTTCTATTCTTCCGATCTTACCAGACTTTTGCAGGTCACGGAGATCTAACTCATCACCGAGCAGTCCCTCCGTTTGCCCAAATATAGCACCTACTACATCCGGTTTTTCGACTATCCCATCGGTTGATATTTTTACCTTTATGAGATATTTCGTGATATTCGGATCTATGTTCATATGTATTCACCTCGAATATATTGTGAAAGTAATATTTATTACCCCTCACGGTAAGATTATGAAACAGTACAATATAATATTATCGCACTCTAAATTCAAATATTTTCAGAAAACATCAAAAATATTTAAATAAAGTGTTTCAATAGACCTTTAAGTTTTATAAGGTGTTTATTATGGAAGAGTTAAAAACTGGTACAACTACTCTTGCGATGGTCGTAAAGGGAGGAGTTGTCGTAGCAACTGACAGAAGGGTAACTGCAGGATATATGGTAGCCCACAAAGTAGGAAAAAAAGTTTATAAAATAGATGATCACATTGCACTTACAACAGCCGGTCTTGTGGGAGACCTTCAGGCTCTCGTAAGATATCTGAAGGCCGAGGCAGAGCTATTTAAATACAAGAAGGGAGTTAAGATAAGTGTAGCAGGACTTTCCACATTGCTTTCAAACATGCTGAATCAGACAAAATATATGCCTTTCCTTGTACAGATAATAATAGCTGGCTATGACACAGCACCCCATGTCTTTTCAATAGATGAGGCAGGAGGATCTGTGGAAGATAAGTATGTGAGCACTGGGTCAGGATCACCATTCGTCTATGGAGTTCTTGAGGACAATTATAGGGACAATATGTCAATAGATGAGGGAATCGACATTGCGATAAGGGCTATATCAACTTCTCTCCAGAGGGATGCAGCAACAGGAAATGGGATTGACGTTGTTGTTATAACCCCGGAGGAAGGATATAAAGCTATCCCGGATGAAGAAGTGCAGAAAAGAATTAAAAAATTGAAAGTTTAATTTTATTTTATTTTCATTTTAAGAGGAGAGTTTTTAATGCAATTTCAGGAAGTAATAAGTCAGACTAAAGAAAATCTGGAAATAATATTCCCCAATCTGGATTACACAAACATAGATCTGGAAGGAGCAAATGTAATATTATACTCAAAAGAAAGTGACAAGTTTCTTGAAAATCCGGAAAACATAAAGAAACTTGCACAGGCAATAAGGAGGAGAGTAGTGGTAAGACCCGATCCATCTGTTCTCATACCTGAGGATGAAGCTGAGGAGAGAATAAGGGAAATAATACCAAAGGAAATAGGTATCTCAGATATCTACTTTGAACATGACTCTGGGGAAGTAATAATTGAAGTGGATGATCCGGAAAGTATTCAGGGTCAGGATAAGCAATTTCTTAACCAGATAAGAAAGGATATAAAATGGGCTCCAAGAATAATGAGGACGCCTCCGATCAAAAGTGCCACAATAAAGATGGTCAGGGAATTCCTAAAGTCAGAGGCTGAGGAAAGAAGGAAATTCCTCAGGAATCTCGCAAGGAGGATTTCACGAGATCCTATTCCTGGGGAAAATTACGCAAGGTTGACATCATTGGGTGGTTGGAGGGAAGTAGGAAGGTCATCCTCTCTACTCATGACCAAGAATTCTAAAGTTATGATTGATTGCGGCCTTGATCCTGCAGCTGTTGACTCGGATGATCCTTCAAGCGGAGCACCGTATCTTAATGCTCCAGAATTATGGCCGTTGAATTCAATTGATGGTATTGTGCTCACACACGCACATATGGATCACGGAGGATTCCTCCCCTATCTTTATTCTATAGGATATGATGGTCCACTATACTTAACGGCACCAACAAGAGATCTTCTGCTACTATTGCTCATGGATTACGTGAAGCTTGGGCTCTCAGAAAATAGAAGGGTTCCCTATAAAATGGAAGATATAAGGAATATGATAAGACATACAGTAACATTAAATTATAATGAAACAACAGACATAAGCCCTGATATCAGGGTTACCCTGAGAAATGCCGGGCACATACTGGGATCCTCTATAGTGCACTTTCATATTGGCGAGGGATTTCACAATCTGCTTATGTCAGGAGATATAAAGTATATGAATTCCTGGCTTTTCAACGCAGCAGATAATAGGGTTCCAAGGGTGGAAACATTTGTTACTGAAAGTACCTATGGGGGAAAGAACGATTTCCAACCCACGAGACAGGAAGCCGGGGAAAGGCTGGCTGAAATAGTAAGGCTAGCGGTAGAAAGAAAGGGGAAAATCCTGATACCTGTGTTTGCGGTTGGAAGGAGTCAGGAGGTTATGCTTGTTCTTGAAGAAAAGTACAGACTGGGTGAAATACCGAAGATTCCTGTGTATCTTGACGGAATGATATATGAGGCTACATCAATACATACAGCATATCCAGAATTTCTGAACACCAACCTGAGAGAATCTATTACCAAGAAAAAAGAGAATCCATTCCTTTCAGATATTTTTGTAAGGGTTGACGCTCCTGAAAAGAGGGAAGAAATAGTTAATGATGTAGGTCCATTCGTTGTACTTGCAACTTCCGGTATGATGAACGGGGGTCCGGTTATGGAGTATTTCACGAGCTGGGCAGATGATGAAAGGAATTTCCTTGTTTTTGTAGGTTATCAGGCAGATAGGACTCTTGGAAGGAAAATATTGTCCGGTGTCAAGCAGTTCAGCATCAGGAAAGAGGGTACAATAAGAGAAGTTACAATGAATATGACAGTTGAAAGTGTAGATGGCTTCTCCGGACACTCCGACAGAAAACAGCTGATGAAATATATTGAGAGCATGGAGTCAAGGCCAAGAAGGATACTTGTCAATCACGGAGACCCAGTTAAAGCCCAGGAATTTTCGAGATCCATTTCGCTGAAATATGGACTGGAGAGCTACGCTCCATTTAATCTTGAAACTGTTAGGTTGCGCTGAGGAAATAGAAGGAATTATAAATACGACTGATATATACCGGTTCGGAAGGAGGATGCAATGGTAAACTTTAAAGATGTACCACCGGAAACCTTGCTCAAGAAGCTCTCTTCGGAGCTTGCAAAGTCCATAAAGGAACCAGATTGGGTGGACGACGTCAAGACGGGAGAGCATAAGGAGAGAGGTCCGATAGATGATGATTGGTATTATATGAGGCTAGCTTCTGTCCTTAGAAAAATCGCTATAAATGGTCCTATTGGAATAGAAAAGCTTGCAGCTGAATACGGAGGGAAAGTGGACAGAGGATCTAAGAGGCACCACGCAGCAAAAGGATCCAGAAAGGTGCTTAGACAAGCGCTTCTGGAATTAGAAGCCAAGGGATATGTAAAGAAGGATAAAAAGGGGAGGAGTTTGACTCCTGAAGGAATGAAAATACTCAACGCAGTCTCTTTGGAAGCGATTAATGAGCTTAAGGAAAAGGTACCGTCCATAGCTAAATATGCGTGAATGGTGATGTGAAATGACGGATGATAGAGAGCTTGAAGAGTTGAGAAGGAGAAGATTGATGGAGCTTCAAAAAGAAGCTATGGTAAATGAAGATAGCTCCAGGAGGGAGGAAGAAGAAAGAAAAGCTCTTCAGAAGGAAAGACAGGAGTTGCTCAAAAGGTTATTAACCCCAGAAGCAATTCAGAGGCTCTCTAATGTGAGACTTGCAAGACCTGAAGTGGCTGAGAACGTTGAGAATCAGATAATAGCTCTCGCTCAGTCAGGAAGGTTGAACAGGATGATAACCGACAGTGAGCTAAAAGCTATACTAGCCAGGTTAACAGAAAAAAGGGAAATTAAAATTGAAAGGAGATGAATTGGAATGGCAAGAAATAAACATGTGGCCATGAAGAAACGATTGATGGCAAAAGTCAATGAAAATTCCAGAGTTCCAGCTTGGGTTATGATAAGAACAAATAGAAGAGTTACAACAAACCCAAAAAGAAGAACCTGGAGAAGGAATAAGTTAAAGGAGTGAGATAATTGGCAGAAAAAGAAATCAATATGACCATATCTTTGAGGGAAATTGTTTATACTAACAGGAAGAGGCGGAGCTCTGCGGCTGTATCTCTCCTGAGAAAGAAAGTATCAAGGTTTGTCAAGGTGCCAGAGGAAAATGTATGGATAGATGACCAGGTAAATCATATCATATGGCAGAGGGGAATAGAAAAACCACCAAAAAAACTGAAAGTCAAAATTTTAAAGATAGAGGAGGATAATTCAGCAGAGGTCCTCCTTCCCGACTGATAATACTCATGATTCAGAAGACAAGGGTTTTTAATTCTCCGTTTTTGGGAGTATACCTAAGGACATGGGAAAAATACACACTGGTTCCCTCTAATCTGGACAGGGATATGAGTAGAATTATCTCAGAGTCGCTCGGTACCGAGCTCATAGAGCTGACCTTAGGAGGTACAAAATTACTTGGTTCTCTGAGTGCTATGAATTCAAAGGGAATACTACTGAGCAATATAGCTTCGGATGAGGAAAAGAGCAAAATTCCTTCCGATCTGAATATTGCATTCCTTAAAGATCAGATTAATGCACTTGGAAATGATATTCTTGTAAATGATAAAGCTGCTTTGGTGCACGAGGACTTCGACAGGAAATCTCTGAGAGTAATAGAGGATATTTTGGACGTAGAAGTAAGGAAGGGCTCGTTCGGAGAAATTAAGACCATAGGGTCATGTGGACTTATTACAACGCAGGGTCTTATTCTCCCTCCGAGCATGAGTGATGAAGAAATTGATGAAATGAGCAATTTCTTTGGTGTGAAAGGAAAAATTGGAACAGCAAATTTCGGTAGTCTGTATGTTGGAGCATCCGTTGTTGCAAATAGCAAGGGTGCACTCATTGGAGAGGATAGTACAACAATAGAAATTTCCAACATAGAGGAAGCCCTAAATTTATGACCATAAAAAGGTGTGACGGTGTATATGACCCTGATGACGATTCATATTTATTTCTAAATATAGAGGAAATAAAAGGGAATGTTATTGAAATAGGCTCAGGTACAGGTATTATAACCTTGCATTATGCCAAAAAGGGATGTAATATAACTGCAGTGGACATATCTGGCGAAGCTGTTGTGTGTACAAGAAATAATGCAGTAAAAAATGGATTGAAGGTTAACGTAATAAGAACAAATCTGTTTGATGGAATCTGTAATCTCTTTGATTTCTGTATATTCAATCCTCCGTATCTTCCAAGTGAATTTCCAGACGATCCTGCATGGACTGGAGGGAAGGAGGGAAATGAAATGATAAAATCTTTCATAAAAGAAGGACAAAAACATTGCAGAATTCTATACTATT
The DNA here is from genome assembly GCA_023256615.1 of Thermoplasmata archaeon. GTDB lineage: Archaea > Thermoplasmatota > Thermoplasmata > Thermoplasmatales > JAGDXO01. The sequence goes on along the minus strand of JAGDXO010000034.1, from coordinate 37,748 downwards.
TGGAGAGTTCAACTGCACCAATTGACAAAGAATATTATTCTGATTTAAAATTTAATAATGTGAGATCCATAACCTACGACTTTGAGCAATTAACACTTGTAAGAGTTGAAACAAATGCCAAATATAGATGATGAAATCAAGCGTCTTGAAGACGAGATACACAAGACACAGTATAATAAGGCAACTGAACATCATATAGGCAGGCTCAAAGCTAAGCTGGCAAAGCTGGAAAAGGTCAGGGAAGAGAGATCAAGGAAAGGGGGAGGAACTGGTTTCTTCATTAAGAAGGGGATATACCCGACCGTAGCATTACTCGGTCCTCCCTCTGTGGGTAAAAGCAGTATATTGAATGCTATAACCAATGCTGAGAGCAGGGTGGGTGAATTTGATTTTACTACGTTGACTATTGTGCCAGGAGTGATGGAATATAAGGACATGAAATTCAGGATTCTTGATCTACCTGGAATTATAGAAGGGGCAAATGAAGGAAAAGGGAGGGGGAGAGAGGTTATTTCTGTACTGAGGAATGTTGATCTGATCCTGATAACACTGGATCCTTTTAAATACAGTGTTAATTACATACTCTCCGAACTTTATAAGACAGGGATAAGAATAAATGAAAGACCGCCAAAGATGTCCATAGTTCATAAAGACAGAGGTGGAATAAACATAATGACTACTGGGAAGGTTAATGTGGATGAGGAACTATTTTCAGCGGTTGCAAGGGAATTCGGAATCGTAAATGCGGATATAATAATAAGAGAGGATATGAGCCCTGAAAGATTTATAGATGGGCTAACGGGGAATAGGAGCTATATCAAGGCTCTATTCATAATGAATAAATCTGATCTTCCTGAATTTAAGGAGGCTTATGAAAACCTCAAGAAACAGGGTATAGACCCTATACCTTTATCCATAAGCAAAAAGAAGAACATTGAAATGCTAAAGGAAAAGATAGCCAGCAGCATTAAAATGATCAAAATTTATCTTGAAGCTCCCGACAAGGAGGAAAATAATAATGAACCACTTGTCCTGAGGGATGGAAGTACTGTTGAAGATGTGTGCAGGGCAATACACAATGATTTTTTGGAAAAATTCAAATTTGCTCAGGTTACAGGTAAATCAGTTAAGTTCCCTAATCAGAGGGTTGGTCTGGACCACGTAATAGAAAATGGGGATAGACTGACAATATACATCAAGAAAGGGTAAATATTTAATGCAACAACAATCTAAAAGTAATCAGAAGCTCTTCCTACATATGTTAATTGATTGGTAAAACCCATATTAGAGACATCTTTCACCTTTTCTGTTAATTTCTTAAAAAAGTAATTCATATCGGCTGTATGTATTACAAAATTAGCTTCCAAATAACTCTCCGTATAAACGTTGAACCAAAGATAAACCGGCATTGTAAGTTCATTTGCCAGAATTAAAAAAGGTGATAAAGGAGGGAATAAATTCCCATCTAATTCTATTGAACGCCCTTTTTTGTTTTCAATCATTGAAGGATTTTTTTGAATTAAAGGTAAAGGAATATCTTCATCTTCAATTCTGCCAATTAGAATACTATTAAATTTATCATTAGCTCTGATACCCAGGAACTTTGGTTTCAAAGTTATGCATTTTACTTGTTCATCATTTAAGGGTCTGTAATTATCCGATTTAAATATTCTAAATGATATTACACTTGATCCTGAGAGATCGTAATTTGACAATTCGTGGAAATATTTGAAGGAAGAAACATTGAAATCATCCAGATGACCCATCTTAACAACATCGACTTTTAATTTAGTTCCCTTTATAAAATCTAGTATTGTTGTTGTAACTTCCCCAACAGTAGTATCATCAAATTCAAACCCGATATTTACATCCTTGGATCCCACGAGACATATTGGACACATGAAAGTTCCTTTCATTTCTGCAATCTTATTTAGAAAGGAATCTGTAGCTGGTGTGGCTCCTCTGTAAATGGTTTTTTCATTAAGGAATGCATTAGGATGAAATCCACGCCTTTCTGATTCTGAGTTAAGACTATTTACAATATTCTCAAGCTCTTCTGATGGAAGTGTTTTAAGCCTGTCATTTAAAATATACCATTTATTATGATGGTTTAGCACCTTAGCCTCGTATCTTTCCAAAGAGTCATCGGCGAAAATTATATTATGATACTTTTCTGGGATGAAACTGTTAAAATATATTCTCAATAAAACCATACCCCCGCCCATTTTATCGTTACATGATTTTTGCATTTTATTCTACATTATATAATGATAGTAGCTATATAAATATAACCATACAAAAAATATTTGAAGACACTCCGAAAATCAGGAAATTTAAATAAAATTAAGGTTATTCATTAAATAATAAAAGCCCTAAAACTGAAAAATAACTTTTTATCGAAAAATATTTAATTATGCATTGATATTCTTAAATAGTGGAAGAAATACATTTTGAACCTAAGGATGGATACATTTCGATATTTAAGGGTTCAATACCAAATCCCGTTCCTTCAAAATACAAAGATATAATATTTGAAAGGGGAAAGTCTGACTATTTCACAGGAGGTTTGATAAGAAGGGAAGGTGAATGGTATATCTATATAGATAAACTAAAATTCCTCCCCGATGATGATATCCTGAAGATTGTTGATGGATTGAAGGATGAATACAGAAAATTATTGAAAAATGAATCACATGATCAATTTATAGAGAAGGAGGGTAAATTCCTGAGAAGGAAGGTTCTAAAAACAACAAACGATTTCTTCAACGGAGTTGTAAACCTTCCAGGTGGAGTGTTATACTCTTTCGTTATGCTCGGTGAACATGATACACTGTTCGCATACAAGTTCCCAGAAAAGGTTTCATCAGAAGTGACTTCCCTGTTGATGGAATACATCACTAATACTCCCTTTCAGGTGGATTTATTATTTCTTGCAAAGGAAACATCATACTCTGAACCATCATTCTTCAAACTGATGAAATCATTCAGGCTCGATTATTCAAAATTCATCTTGATCAAAACTGAATGGAGAATGACTGAGGAAGAATTGAAGAATGAGAATAGAGGAATATTCCAGAATGAGATGTCATTCAAACCAAAGTATTTTGATCCTGATACTAAAGGTCTTATTGGAAGGATGGTGGCAGAGTTAAAATCCGAGGAAATAAAAGGTAATGTGGATAAAATAATCATAGAGGGAAACGGTTCCAATACAAAGCTTGTTGAATTTGAATTGAAATCAAAATGGTTTTCAGATATTTACAATGATGTTCTCTATCCGACAGGAGGATCATTCTTTTACTGGGGCTATTCAAACGGAAAAGGTATCATTGAAAATTATTATATTATTCCTGGAAGAAATCAGATAGAATTCCTCAAGGGATTAAAGAAACACTGGAGTGAACCCTCAAGGGCTAAGCACACAAACACAATAACTCTGGTTCAGAATGTTGAAGAGGTTATGAAAGAATATAATTTTTTATGACTTAACATTAGCAATTGCATAAAACATCTCCTGAACCCTTGATGCGAGCGCCGGGATTTGAACCCGGGGCATGAGCTTGGCAAGCTCGCGTGTTACCAGGCTACACCACGCTCGCTAATCCTTTATAGATACAACAATAAAAATCTAACTACCAGTTAGTGTCACATCACTAATTAATTCCAGTACATTAGAAAGTTCTGGTGTGAGTTGTTCTGAAATACTGACCACAAAAAGCTTCGTATCACTTGATCTGAGCATTGTTATTAGCACGTGGAAAAACTCACTTAGAATATTCAGATCATTATGAATAGCTAGGGAATTCGCAGAATCCATTACTATAAAAGCAGGTTGATTATTGGTTATCTTTTGAAGATATTGAACCTTAATTATGAGTGTTTCAAGCATAGTTGGAGATTCTACCACTATTGTCTTTTCATCATTCTGAGAGCCAAATGAATATGCTGTACTATCTATAAAATAGGTTTTCTCAAGATTTTGCCCATAACTTTCAATCACTTTCTTTAATATGGAAGAAGGAATTGTTATTGATATATAGAATAAATAAGCATTTTTTTCATTTGCAGCATTTATAATCTCCATTATAGTTTTAAAATATTCCTTTAGGTTCGATTTTACAAGAACGACTCCATTTTCCTCAATAGTTTGAGTTATTATTTCCTTAGTTATCATTGATTATTCACCGTCCCTCCCTTTAATAGTGGAGATATCAGAATCCCAATTGTTGTAATATCCATTACATATTCAGCCCTTGAATGAGATGTCCCTCTCATTTTAATTATCTGAAGTGTTCTCAGGAGGTCTCCTCTCCTTTTCAAATTGCCTAGTAAAATTATTCCATCTGCTACAGCTTCCTCAACTCCGTACTGAGAATAACCCTTTGCACTTGGAAGAAGCTCTGAAACCAGTATAGCAGTTGTTTTATTTTCATTAACTTTCTTCTCAAGCTTTAGAATAAAGTCTCTTATTTTTTCTTCAGTCCTCAATCTATAACATATAGAAGTTAATGAATCCACAACTAGTCTCTGAATCTTATCTTTCTCAATCTTGTCTCCAATAAAATTTACAATTCTTTCAATATCCTCACTTTCGAATTCCATCCTCTCGAATCCAAGTTCGTTGTATATGTTTGGTATATCAATGACCTCTATCATATTATTGTCGAAGTACTCCTGTTTAAAAAAGCCAAAAGGAACCATATTCTTCATAACATTTGTACTTATTTCAGTTGCTGAAACATACAGGCCTCTCTCATTTTTCTCAGCACCCCTTATTAAGAACTCCAGGCTTATAGTTGTTTTGCCTGTGCCACAAGACCCACTAACAAGTACTGAATTCCCTCTTGGAATCCCTCCATTTAGTAAAGTGTCAAGACCAGAGATTCCTGTAAGACATCTGTATCCTAGATCCACGTTCTGATATTATATACGTTATATTAATATTTCATGCATTAAGAGATTAACCTCCTTAAAAAATATCTAAAGGTTCATGGAAAAATATCCAAAAGTCTTATAGTGTTGTTATAATAAATCATTGGGCCCTTGGGGTAGTCTGGATCATCCTTCTGGCCTTCGGAGCCAGAGACCCGGGTTCAAATCCCGGAGGGCTCGTTTTTACTATTTATTTAAAAATATTGTTGTTACAATCTGTAATACGATAGATTTTGGGTAAGTCCTTAAATAAATCTATACCTAGGTTTATTAATTCGGAGGGTCTCATCAGGATTGCAATCATTTAGATAGTTAACTAAAATAATAAAATGGTTTTTTCATAGCTTATGCTTATTATGCGTGCTCTAAATATTCCTAAATTCAAAATCCTTTTAAGATTATCTGATGAAAAACTTCGGTAATTTCAATAAGGCTAAATTTTAATGCTTTCGTTGAACTTATGGATTTGAGAAATCTTAAATTATAAAGATATAGTGAACTCTTAGGCTCCAGCAATAGGGAAATACGATGAATTGTTATTAATGCTATGGGATCGAAATATTAATTTTCCTAAATTAAAGAAATGAACTATATCTATTTTTAGTACCATATTTTGTTCTAATTCCTGTCCTGAATATCTAATGTAATAGTTAAAACTTATTTACCTGTCAATAAGAGCATCCTTCCGAAATCTGATAGGGAAAAAGTATAGACATTTCCGTTTTTACCTTTACCTTTTTTAGTAATTATTTCCATTAAAATCAAGTTATTCAATCTTCTTGAAACGGTTGATTTATTTATTAAATATAGTTCTGATAATTTCTTTATTGTATCTACTCCTTCTCCAATTGAATGAATCAAATTATAATATCTTGGATCAAACACATTAATTTTTTGCAATTTCTTAACATTAATCATGAATGATTTATCTATGTCCTTCTCATATGCAACCATCTTCATATTTCTATTAACTGCATGAACGGCCAAAGCAGCCATTCCGATGCCAGATCCGCAGGAGATATTAACCCATTCCGGTTCGCCATATTTATTGCATATTGATCTTATTGTAAGGAAAATTTGAAAGAAATTGGTAATATCCCCCACATATACATAGTCTACTTTTACGTCAATCATATCCAGAAATAAATTAATTTTATTTTTTGATTCATTATAATCTGCAATTTTACTGGTTATAATTATAAGTTTATTAACCTTTGGAATATCAGAGAGAAAAGGCTTCAATATATGATCTATATCATTATTTAAGATGGCTATTGAATATTTAGGTATCATCAACAATAAACATTTCACATAATTAATATTTTCATTTTCAAAGGAAAGAAATCGATGCAAAAATTTTCTGTTTATTTTGCATCAATGTAATTTTTTTTAATATATTTGATTACTTATAATAAAATATTTAAATAGAAATAGACGTTATATTAATCGGTGATTAGGTTTATGACCGAATCCAATGATAAAGACATGAATGATATGGAATTTAAAAAGGATAAATCTATTTTCTGGAAGTCTGTATATGCCCTCTTGATACTTGCCATTTCACTGTTCATAGGTGGGATGGTAATGCAATATATTTTTCATCAATCAAAGGCTCCTCTATGGTTGGGATTATTAGTGGCCCTCCCACTGGCTATTCCATTAGAATTATGGAATTTTACTGATCCGGACACTCTTTTTAGAGTAATGGCATTTCAGGATAGGTTTCTCATGGTTTGTTTTGGTTTTGCAATTGGTCTTGGTGCAATTTTTCTTTATGCAGCTGCTTTAATAACGCATCCAAATTTTGGAATCAAAGATTTCTTTGTACCAGGAATAGTAATTGGAGGAATAATTTTTGGTGCAGGAGTAGGGCTTGCGGGATATTTCCCTGGAACAATCTGGATTGCACTGGGTCAGGGGAGAAGGGATGCCATTTTTGCCGCTATAGGTGGTTTATTGGGTGCTTTTACATGGTCAGTAATCTTTGGCAACGTAAAATGGTTCTTCTGGGATACACTTAATTATGGGCCAGTCACATGGGCTTCAATATTTGGGATAGAAAACAAAATTGATGTATTTATAGTTAGTTTAATATTTGGAATAATTCTAATTGCATTGTTTCTATTTCTACCAAGATATCCAGGTACAAAGGTAAAGAATTCTTGTGGATATCATATGGTAGGCAAAGGTAAGAAAACAATAACGTTTGATACTGTAATTAAAGAAGATTTTGAGAAATATCCAAAAGCCAATAAATATCTCACTAAATTGATAAATGAGAGTAGTACTGAAAATGCAAGAATGACAATTCCTTTGGGTCTTGCATTCACTATCACTGCAGTCGCAGTAATAATATTACATCAAATATTTGGAGAATCCACTACATTCTCATGGATAGGTGCACAACTCTCTTATATGGTAAATCCTACATGGGCGGCATCTAATTCGTATTTTCAATTATTTGGAGGAATGCACATAATAAACGGTGTTCCAGTAAATAAACCATTCAGCGAAATAGGTTGGGAACCTTTCACGGATACAAGTTCATTCCTAGGTGGCTTGATATCAGCAACCCTTATTTCCAGAAGATTTATGGGCTTCAAGAAACAAGTACCAAAAATATGGGCGCATAGTCATAACCCTAAGCTTAGACCTATAGGAAGTTTCGTGGGAGCTTTCATGGTTCTCTTTGGTGCTAGAATGGCTAATGGATGTGCATCTGGGCATATACTTAGCGGGGATATTCAAATGGCTATTTCAAGCTTCGTATTCATGATATTTGTCTTACTTAGCGCATGGTTAATGCTGAGATTTTTCATGCATTTGAAGATAAATGCGTGGGGATACACAAGATAAAGAGTGATATAGAATGAAAATCATAAAAAGTGATATCCAATGGAAACAAATCAAAGAAGGTGTATAAAATGGCAAAAATATTAGTAATGTTAACAACTGGAAAAGAGAACATTCACACTGAGATGGTATCGTTCAATTTCGCAATAAACGCAGTTAAAAATGCAAATGCAACAGTAGAGTTTTTACTTCTTGGCAGGGGTGTTCAGGCTGCAGATATAAGGCAGAAGAACTCACCCCAGTTTGAGGAGCAACTTAAAACACTAGAAGATACAGGTATTCCTGTAAAGATATGCAAAGTTAGTATGGCAGGCGAAGGCCTGACTGCCAAAGATATATTTTCAGGGATAGAGATGGTATTTGGAGGTGTTGAGACAAACGATAAAATTGAAGAAGGATACACTGTTATTACGTTCTGACAGAAATGTTAGCAATCACTGATCTTCAGGCAATTTTATCAGTAATTTCTGGGCTTATAGTTGGATTTTCTCTAGGTTTAATAGGTGGTGGTGGGTCTATACTTGCGATACCACTCCTCATATATTTTGTTGGTTTTGATCATCCACATGTCGTAATTGGGACTACTGCATTAGCGGTAGGTATTAATGCATTCTTGAATCTCATTCCCCATGCTAGAAAGAAACATGTTAATTTTAAGGAAGGAATATTATTTAGCATACCTGGTATTATAGGTGTTCTTATCGGTGCTGAACTCGGTCTCATAACACCTGGAAGCAAGTTGTTATTCATATTTGGAATTCTAATGATCATAATAGCAGGATATATGCTGAAAAGAAAATGTGTGGAAGTAGCAGCAGAGCCCCTTCACAATAGGTCGCTCTCTAAAATGCTCACCATAGGGTTCCTTGTAGGTTTTGCATCAGGGTTCTTTGGTATCGGGGGAGGTTTCTTGATAGTTCCGGGATTGATATATGCCGGCGCACTGAATATTATACAGGCGGTTGGGACATCTCTCATATCTGTCGGTGCATTTGGGGTTGTCACAGCCATTAGATATGCAATCGGAGGGGATATTAATATAGTCATTTCCGTACTTTATATAGTAGGAGGAATCGCGGGAGGATGGATTGGAACATATTATGCATCGAAAGTATCCAAGAGACTTCTTACAAAGATATTTGCAATAATTATCATACTGGTTGCAGTATATATGATGTATATGAATCTGAGTGCTTTCTTATAATTTTTTTAACAATATTTAAATTATTTCACTAATGAGGTCAATATACAATGATCACATATGAATAATCATAAAATAACAATGTGGCAAGCGGCATCAATAGGATTGGGTAACATAATAGGGGCAGGTATATTTGTATTGGCAGGAGTTGTTATTAGAGATTCTGGTCCCGGAGCTCTTATCGCTTTTATATTTACAGCATTTCTTGCTATGACAGTCGCATTTAATAGTGCTGAGCTTTCATCTAAAATTATCACCCATGGAGGACTTTATTCGTTTGTCAAAGAAACAATGGGCGATTCGCTGGGTTTTATAGTGGGCTGGTTAAGGGCGATTTCATATTCAATAGCTGGAGCTGCGGTGGCATTGGGATTTTCATCATATCTATTATCATTTTTTAACCTGGAATCAAAATTCCTTATAGTCACGGTATCAATAATTTTTATAATCTCCATAATGGCAGTGGATTATGCGGGAGTTAAATTGGTGGCTAAAATAGAACAGCTGTTGGTATTTATTACAATCGGCGGTCTTGTCATTTTCATATTTATTTCATTCTTCTATGGTTCATGGATTCCTTCCCATTTTAGCCCTATTCTTCCCTACGGTCCCACAAGCGTCATTGAGGCTGCTTCACTAGCATTTTTTGCTTATTCCGGCTTTAATACCATAGCCACATTAACACCAGAAGTGGATGATGGACCGAAAAGTGTTCCAAAAGCAATAATAATTTCACTGGTAATAAGTTCTGTTTTATATATACTTGTAGTTGCAGGCATGCTTGCACTTATGCCATGGAATCTTTACGGGACCTCTGCAGATCCCCTAGTTAACGCTATAAATTACTCACGAGCTCCCTTGTTTATTTCCTTTATAATAAGCATAATTGCTCTTATAGCAACAGTCACTGTTACACTATCTCTCATTGTGGCAGGTTCAAGGACCCTTCTTCAAATGAGTGAAGATGGCCTCTTTCCAAAATGGATCGAGGGAAAAAATAAGGACTCGCCAAAAAGGGGTGTAATAATTATAGGAACACTTGCAATATTCTCATTATTCATCGGTAACTTACAATATATTGCATTAGCTTCAAATTTTGGTGTAATCTTCGCATATTCATTAACTGGTATAGCAGTTATTTTAATTCGCAAGAAAAATATAAGGGGGTTATTTAATGTCCCATTTTATCCCTATTTTCCGATTATATCTGTTATTCTTTCAGGCGTTATAATGTTAACATTGGGATCACAGGCCCTCTATCTTGGCACTATAATGATTATGTCTGGTATGATTATCTATTCTTTTCAGCGAATAGATAGAAGGAAGCAAATCAATTAAGCTCAAACTTTATTAAAATTTAGTCTGGCTATCATTTTATCCTAAAAATTATTGGACTGTATTCATTTTCTTGTAAAAATTGTCTTTAATAAACATATTGCCAAATTCATCATCTATATAGGGAAGATTGAATAATCCTATCCTCATTCATAAATTATGAAAATATTATTAGCGGTTGATTCAGAGGATAAAATTGCAATGTCTCTCACAGCAGGTGAGCATCTTTCTGAGATGGAAGAAGCGGAGGTCATAGAGATAGTTTACCTGAATGGAGGTATTGCCGCAGTTACGCAGAAAAATAGAATATCCTCTCTATTAAAGAACCCAAAAATAAAAATATATGCCTGTGGGACTTCAATGGAAGCTAGAAATATTTTGAAGGAAGAATTACCCCCAGGGGTTATTTTTGTACCAGCTAGTCTAAAAGAGATTATTAAAAGAATACAGGAGGGATATATCTATCTCACCCTATAACTCTTAAAAATCTTTTATTTTATTGAAATAGTTTTTTGCAATAAAGAATTTATTATCTTAATATACTTATTTAAATATATGAATATGTTTCATTTTGATCTTTGTGGTGAAAGCAACATCAACCTAAAAGTAATTAGGTGGAATAGGGAACATTATGCTCGAAAGCTTATGGATCAATAATAAGGGTTAGTTTTTTAATTTATATTTATAATAAAGGGAATAATTTTGATAAATTAACACTTCTAAATTACGGTTTTATATCATTAATAAAAGATGAAATTTATTATATTATTTTGAGGAATTCAAGATTGTTTATGTAAAGTTCAGATATTAGAGAATCTATTTTGGTTTTTACATCTCCCATACTCTCTCCTGTTAAATTAATGTGACCGACCTTCCTTCTTGGATTTGAATTTTCCTTTCCGTACCAGTAAACATCGCCATATTTCAGAATCGTAGATTTAAAATTTGTCTTTCCTAGTATGTTGACCATTCCAAAGAAATCAAGAGTTTTTGTAGAGCCTAAGGCCATCCCCGAGATAGCTCTTATATGATTCGCAAACTGAGAGGTGAATGAAGAATTAAGTGTATAATGCCCTGAATTATGTACCCTTGGAGAGAATTCGTTAATCATTACTTTTCCATCCTTGACAAAGAATTCCACCCCCATTGTGCCAATATAATTGAGATTTTCAATAAGATTTTTAGCAATCTGAACTTCTCCTTTGTCTTCAATTTTCCCGTAATTGTAAATAAGAATCCCCTCTCTATTATAATTGAAAGAAACTGGATAGTTAACGAAACCACTTCTACCCCTTACTACTATAACGGAACTTTCATAATCAAAATCAACAAATTCTTCTATGACCAATCCGTCATTTATTGTTTTCAACTGTTCTGTGAATTTATTATCCTTTATGTAGTACTGTCCCTTTCCATCATATCCTCCTTTTGTTCTTTTGACTACTGCCGTCCCATTGAACTCATCCTTTATAATTTTTAAAGCTTCTGATCCATTTTCCGCTATTTTAAAGCGCGGGATGGGCAGGCCTTTTGACGCAAGGAATTCCTTTTCTCTATTTCTTTCAATCTTAAGCCAAACGGATTTATAATTTGGATAGAGTTTACCCATATCAGAGGCGGATATCATTGCATCTTCATTTCCCTGCTCAAATTCAAAAGTTATTATATCTGATTCATCAAGAAATTTATATATTTCTTCATATCCGTAGCATGAGGCAAATTTGCAAATATAGTCCTTTTTATTACCAAGAACATTGAATTTAAGGCCTAACTTTAAACCTTCCAGTACCATCATAAGCCCAAGTTGGCCACTACCTATGATTCCTATTTTCTTGTCAGAGGGTAGTTGAGAGAACATCTTTCTTCATATCCTCGGTGAATTTTTCTAGTTTACTCTCTATTTCTTTGTTGCTAAGTGAAAGTATCCTTAACGCTAATAAGGCTGCATTTTTGGCTCCTCCAATTGCCACCGTTGCTACAGGTATGCCAAATGGCATCTGGACTATTGAAAGGAGGGAATCTATTCCATTCAGATTTTTTGAAGGTATAGGCACTCCTATAACAGGTATATTGGTAAAGGAGGCAGTCATTCCCGGAAGATGGGCTGCTCCTCCAGCTCCAGCAATTATAATCTTAATACCACTATTTCTTGCATTCTTTGCATATTCCATCATGAAATCAGGGGTTCTATGGGCAGAAACAACTTTTCTCTCATAATCAATATTAAATTCTTCAAGTACTGCGGCACATTCCTTCATGTATTCCCAATCATTTTTACTTCCCATTATTATGGAAACTTCTGGCATATTATCATTATATTATCTTCTTTATCCTTAATACCTTTTTTATGTTTTTTAAAACAAAAAATGAAAATTCTATATTCAATGATCTTCTGTTGAATTATCTCTTAAATATTTGAAAAAATTAACCATCATATGGAAAAATATGACCTAATAATTGTCGGAGCAGGAATTACAGGACTTTCTACAGCTTATCACATACTCGATGAAAATAGAGATATGAAAATAAAAATCGTTGAAAGGGCACCGACATTTGCACAGGGGAATACCGCTAAAAGTGATGCTGCTTTCAGAGATATTTTCACTTCAGATATTAATTATAAATTGAGCTCATCATCCATAAATTTTTACAAACACATCCAGGAAGATTTAAAGTTTAACCTAGGAATGAAATTCAACGGATATCTGTTCCTCCTGGATAAGAAAAATATGGAATCAGAAACAGTGAAACAAATAACTCAAAAAACAGAATCCATATTAATTGAAAGGGAAGATATTTCAAGGATGGGATTCAAAACTTCAATAAGTCAGGAAATTTCAAGTGTTATGAACCTAAAAAATATTGCAGGAGGCCTCCTTGGAAAAAATTGTGGAATACTAGAACCAGACCTCATCTCTTCTTTCTATGAATCAGAACTGAGAAAGATGGGTGCGGAATTCAGCTACAATACTACAGTAAGGAAACTTTCACTCGAACCCGCTTTAAAACTTGATTTTCCAGGTGAACCTTTCATATGGCAGGAAAAAACTATAGGGCATCTGGAGACAAACAGGGGTGACATGTTCGCTGATAACTATCTTCTTGCAACAGATGTATGGACAAATTATCTTCTTGATCCAATCGGAATCGACAGTCATATCAGACCAAAGAAGAGACAGGTATTCCAGGTGACAGGCAAAGGAATCAGGGATATGGTAATGAAGGATTACACAGGAGAACCTGGTCTTTTTCCATTCACAATACTTCCAGGCCCAATGATAGACATGAGACCTGATCCAAGATCAGAGTCATTCTGGATTTCTTTCAATGATGATATAGGGAGGGATTTTTCACTGGAAGATGACCCAGTTCCAGAAATGGATTTTTACGAGAAAAACCTCCTAACAGTTATAAGGGAATATCTACCGATATTCAATGAATCAAAGGTTAATTCCAGCTGGGCCGGATATTATTCAATGAATACTATCGACGGTACCTATTACATTTTCAAGGAACTTAATGTTGGAGTAATAACAGGAAGCAGCGGAAGTGGAATAATGAAAGGAGATGCCGCCGGGAGAATAGCTGCCGCAATGATGCTGGGAAATAAAAAGGCCAGACTGTACGGTGGAAAAGAGATAGATGTGGACGATCTCGGAATAAAGAAGAGAAATGTCCAGATGGAAAATCTGATAATATAAAAAATGTTGGAAATTTTTTATGCTATGCTGCTATACGAATGGTAAGGCAATAGGTTACTGTCTAAATGATTATCGGAGATAATAGCAATGATGGATCAAAATGTGGATGGTGAAGAGAAAAATGAATCAGGCGGGCTTTCGACAGAAGAAGCCAACAAGAAAATTTCGGAGTTTGGGTATAATGAAATAGAAGAGAAGAAAAAGAGCCCATTAAAGGAATTTTTCAAGAGGTTCTGGGGGCTCACTCCATGGATGCTTGAAATAACTATAGTTTTTTCATATCTTATACATAAAATGTTGGATGTCTACATAATAGGTGGACTCCTGGTAGTTAATGCCATCATAGGCTATACCCAGGAAGAAAAAGCATCAAAGGCTGTGGAATTGCTTAAAAACAGTCTTCAGATAAATTCAAAGGTCCTGAGAGACGGAAAATGGACTACCGTAAAGGCAAGGTATCTGGTACCGGGAGATGTCATAAGGATTAGGGCAGGAGATTTTGTTCCTGCAGATGTAGAATTATTGAAAGGGGAGGAATTGGAAATAGACCAGTCAGCTCTCACTGGTGAATCACTTCCAGTATCAAAGAGAATCGGGGAAACGGTTTATTCAGGATCCATTGTGAGGAAAGGGGAGTGTAATGCAAAAGTTATTGCCACAGGAAAGAAAACTTACTATGGAAAGACAACGGAACTGGTAAGTATAGCAAAACCAAAACTTCACATGGAGGAAGTTACTGCCAAAATTGTCAACTACCTTCTATTGATAGTCGTAATGCTTCTAGGAATAATATTTCTCTTTTCTTATATAAGAGGAGATAATCTTTTAAATATTGTCCCTCTGGCCCTGATGCTAATAGTTTTTGCCGTCCCTGTTGCGTTGCCTGCCATGTTCACAGTAAGTATGGCAATAGGCTCAATGGAAACCGCGAGGAAGGGAGCTCTCGTGACAAGACTGAATGCAATGGAAGACGCTGCTACTATGGATACCCTGTGTGCTGATAAGACAGGTACACTCACCCAGAATAAGCTGTCTGTTTCCGAAGTGGTTCCACTCAACAATTTCAGCAGCGAGGAGGTCATTTTGTACGGTTACTTGGCCTCACAGGAAGCTAACAACGATCCCATTGATGTTGCCTTCATAAACCAAGCTAAAAATATTAAAATTCAAAAGGAGGGAATAAAAATTAAGGATTTCAAAGGCTTTGATCCTACTACAAGAAGGACCGAGGTATCTGTATCCAGGGACGGGAAGTATATTAAGGTTGTTAAGGGGGCAGTGGACACAATCCTGAAATTATGTAAAGATCAGGAAAACAGGAATATATTGGGAAAAGAGGAAGAAATTGCTTCTCGTGGGCACAGAATAATAGCAGTTGCAATCTCTGAAAATGATGACTTCAAGATAGTGGGATTGGTAGGTTTGTCAGACCCTCCGCGTCCCGATACCCAAGAATCAATCAGTGAACTCAAGGCTCTTGGGATAAGTATCAAGATGCTGACTGGAGATGCTGAGCCTATCGCCAGAGAAATATCAAAGGATATAGGACTGGGAGACAGGGTAGTATCAGGAGCCAAAATAAAGGAGCTTAAGGTTAAAGATCCAGTCAAGGCCGCTAATCTAGCAGAAGAAAGTGATGTATTTGCTGAGATCTACCCTGAAGATAAATACACTATAGTTAAAGGGCTACAGGCAAAGGAGCACATAGTTGGAATGACAGGAGATGGAATTAATGATGCACCTGCATTGAAAAGGGCTGAAGTAGGAATTGCAGTAAGTAATGCAACCGATGTTGCCAAGGGGGCTGCAAGTGTAATACTTACAACTGAAGGCCTTAGCAACATAGTTGATCTGGTAAAAATAGGAAGAACCACTTATCAGAGAATAGTAACATGGGTTTTAAACAAGATAGTTAAGACATTCCAGGTTGCGGTATTTCTAGCAGTAGGATTTATAGCTACCGGTTATTTTCTATTATCTGCCCTTGATATAATACTCTTTCTGTTCCTAATAGATTTTGTAACCATATCTCTGTCAACTGACAGCATGCAGGGTTCGAAAAATCCAGAGAAATGGGATATAAGGAACCTGGTTAAAATAGGCATTTCATTGGGAGCGATCCAGGTGACAGAGATGTTTATCCTGTTATTCATCGCAATCAGATATCTGAATTTAGGAAGTAATATAAACGTCCTGAATACATTCTTCTTTGCAGAGATAATGTTCTTCGGTCTTCTGACACCCATAATAGTCAGGGAAAATAATTTCTTCTGGAAATCAAGACCAGGCAGAACGCTCACAGTTTCAATAATAGCCGATATGATTGTTGTCTCAATACTGTCTATTTATGGATTTGGAATAGTGGCTCCAATATCATTCATTGATTATGTTGTGATACTTTCATACGGACTTTTAATGAATCTTCTTGTCAATGACATATTCAAGGTCATACTCAGGAAAGTTGGTCTGTCGAGGTGAGCATCAATCCCAATATAGCCCCATATTTTTCAAGACCAAGTAAGCAGACGCTATGTCTTCGATACCTATGCCCATAGATTTGAACACGCTCCTTCTGATATTATAATCCCCTCCAGAAACTAAAAAATCCTTGAGTTCTATTATTTTCTCCCTTCCGTGGGAGGCAAAATAATCAGTGATTTCTGCAGATTCTTTTAAAGCCTGCTCAAAATGTTCCGCTATAATAATATCGCTACCTTCCAAAACATCTCTGTCAACTTCCCTCCTGAAAGGAAGATTGGCTCCTGCAAGATTTACATGAAATTCCTCGCTCAGCTCTTTTAAGGAAAATATCGGGGAGTTGGAACTGGTTATTGTATTTATTATTCTTGCACCTGAAACAGCCTCTTTCGCTGTTTTGGCAACATCAATCTCAATTCCAAATTTTGCAGACATTTTGCTGGCAAAAATCTCGGCATTTTTTAAATTTTTGGAATAAACGATGACATTCTGAGGATCATAAACGCATAGCAAACCTTCCAACTGAGTTTCTGCCTGATAACCTGAACCTATTATAGATACAACAGGAGATTTTTCTCTAACTATTTTACGTGATACCATGGCTGTAAGAGCTCCTGTTCTAATCTGACCTAATTTGTCAGCCTCCAGAATAGCCTCAAGATCGTTGGTTTCAGTGTTGAAAACTAGAACCACAAATCTGGCTCCTGTTTTGGTGGCAAAATATACCTTTAGTCCAGCGATCTTGTATTTTGAAAATATTGCAGGCATAGAATTGAGAATTTTTCCATCCATCATAGTCCTGATTCTGGAGTCGGCAATCGCATTACCCTTCCCATACTCAATGAAGGCTTCTTCAAGGATGTCAATTACATCCTTCATTTCAAGATTTTTTGCGACTTCCTCTTCACTTATATATTTCATAATTAAAAAGTAGCATCTACCTAAAATATGTTGCTGAAAGCACTCAAGATCAGTTATATTTTTAATAGAATTTGCATTTTCTAGATATAAAATGAAAGCAAAGATACAGTTTGGAAATATAGATGAAGAAATAGGCAATTATGGAGAAAATACAGGTGCAATAATAATTTTTAGAGGAATAGTTAGGAAAAAAGAAAGCGGCAAAGACATTGCATACCTTCATTATGAGGCAGAAATAGATCTCGCCGAGGTAGAACTGAAAAAAATTCTGGAAGAGGCAAATAATAATTTCAAAATAATAGATGCTTCCGCTATTCACAGGATTGGCGACATTAGGCCGGGGGAGGAATCCTTGTTCGTATCTGTTCTCTCTGAGCACAGGGAAGAAGGATTCAAATGCTGTATGTTTATAGTGGACAGCATAAAAAATAGGGTACCCATCTGGAAACAGGATGTTTACGAGGATGGAACAAAGAAATGGCATTAATTTTGTTGAAGAAATATCATAAAGTATTGATATGAATATTTGATAGATGACTAATGTTATTTGACAACTATGGCCGTCCCCTAAACAGCCTGAGAATACAGGTGAATGCTGTATGCAATTTCAAATGTTTTTTCTGTCATATGGAAGGGACGGAGGAAAACGCGGAACATCTTTCTCCGGAAGAGATTGAGGAAGTGGTTAGGATAGCGTCCCTCAAAGGTGTCAACAGAATAAAATTCACGGGAGGGGAACCACTTATCCGCAGGGACCTGGAGGAAATTATCACAAGGACTAGAAAACACATCAAAGGCGACATATCGCTGACCACTAACGGTTTCTTTCTGGAATCAAGGGCCAAATCACTCAAGGAAGCAGGACTTGACAGAATCAACATATCACTTCATTCCTTGCATAAAAACAGATTCAGGATAATCACAGGAAATGAAGGCATATCATCTGTTGAGAAAGGAATTGATGCAGCACTGGAGGCGGGATTAAAACCGGTTAAGATCAATTTTGTTGTACTGAATGGACTGAATACTGATGAGATAGACGAAATGATGATGTTCGCAGCTGAAAAGGGAGCAATTTTACAGTTCATAGAATATGAAACAGACAGGAATGGAGAAAACACAGAAGATTTCAGAAGATATCATTATGACTTAAGGAATATAGAAAAAAGGCTGAAAGATAAAATTGTAGGTGTTTCCTATAATTCACTTCATCACAGAAAAAAATACAGGGTTAATCTTGGAAGCAGGGAGGTGGAAGTTGAACTTGTGATGCCAATGAGGAATCCCGATTTCTGCAATAACTGCACTAGGCTAAGAGTAACATCAAAGGGTCAGTTTCAGACCTGTCTCAACAGGAAGGATCAGGTATTCAGTTTCAGAGGAGAAAAAAATATAGAGAAGATTATGGAAGAGGCAGTGAAAGCAAGGGAGCCTTACTGGAGGTGAAACATGAAAGTCACGGTGAAATATTATGCTAAATACAGAGAATTTACCGGAAAGATGCAGGATGAATTTGAATTTGACAAAATAACTCTTCAGGAAATAATAGAGAAGATAGGCAAGATATATCCAAAGATTGGAAAGGAGCAGATCAACCTGATTGCTTTAAATGGTAGATTTGTGAAGGATTTAAAGACTGAGATAAAGGACGGAGATACCATATCCCTTTTTCCTCCTGTAAGCGGAGGATAATATATTTAATATAATTATATTGACGTATTATGGATATCAACCGCTACCTTTCCCAGATTGTTCTCAAGGACATATTTCCAAAGGGACAGAAAATAATATCAGAATCTTCCATCATAGTTATAGGGGTTGGCGGTACTGGTTCCGCAATAGCGGAAATGCTTGTCAGGATGGGGGTGGGAAAGGTAACTATCGTGGATGATGATAAGGTTGAAATCTCGAATCTCAACAGGCAATCTCTTTACGATGAAGATGACATTGGAATGGAAAAGGTCATTGCTGCGAAAAACCACTTGGAAGCTATAAATTCTGATGTGGAGATAGTCGCTGTAAATAAGAGACTGGATCATATCAATGCGAGGGATTACCTTGCAGGGAATAATGTGATCATGGATGGAACTGATAATTACGGCTCGAGGGGAATCATCAATGAATATTCCATCAGGTTGGAAATACCGTGGGTATTTTCCGCAGTCGAAGGATACTATGGCTATGTGAAGGCTGTAATTCCCAGAAGAACTTCATGTCTCGCTTGCATAGGCTATCCTCTCAAAGGTGAATCAATACCGTGCAGTCAGACTGGGGTTTTACCATCAGCTGTTCACACAGTCTCCTCATTTGCATCTACCCTAGCGCTTAAAATAATTCTGGGAATGGAAGTAAATGGAGAGCTCATATTTATTGATGCCTGGAATCAATCGCTGCAAAAAATGTATCTTGATATTAATCCTGAATGCCAGGTATGTGGTGTGAAGAGATGATGGCAATTATCTTTGTGAAAAGAAGCCAGCGTCTACCAGGAAAGCATAATCTTAACATATGCGGAAAGAAAATGATACAGATGGTATGCGGGGCACTTTTGGAAAGCAAAAAATTTGATGAGGTCATAATATATAGCAAGGATACTTCGCTAAAATGCGATTTTTGCGATATTGTAAATGATTACAGCAAAGGAGTCTTGATTGACTCTTTGATTGCAGCAATAGACGAATACAATAATTTTCTCGCTGTTGGCGGTGACATGCCCTTCATAACCTCACCTCTGATTAATTTGCTTTTGGATGAATATGTAGGCAAACCGGCAGCATTAATATCAAGTGAAGGAATAATAGAGCCACTTTTTGCAATATACAACAAGACCATAATTAAAGAATTAAAAGAATACTCATCCATTTCCAAATCAATTTATCCCTTCATATCAAGAAGGTTTATGCTTATTAATGCTGGTGATCTTTCTCAGGGCCTGAAGAGCATCAATACTTATGATGACCTTGAGGAAGCAAGAAAAATATTGGGGTGCTATTAGACAATTCTTTTATAATTTTTTTCCATATGGATCTGTGGGAACAATAACCGTCTGTCCATATTGCGGGACGGGTTGCCAGATTGTTATAAATGAGTATGGATCATCTCAACATATTATCGGGTATTCCCTTTCGCCGGTAAATGAAGGAAAGTTGTGCATAAAGGGATACAGCGGATTGAGTTATAATTTCTCCAAGGAAAGATTGATTAAGCCTATGATAAGGGAGGGAGATTCATTCAGGAATGCAGACTGGAATGAAGCTCTCAATTATTCTGCATCCAGGATGAGGGAAATAATCAGCAAATACGGACCCGACTCTGTTGCATTCCAATCATCAGCAAAATGCACGAATGAGGAAAATTACCTGATGCAGAAAATTGCCCGAATGGCTGGAACAAACAACATTGATCACTGTGCAAGGAGCTGTCACAGTCCAACTGCACTCGGGCTTATAAATACAATTGGCGCGGGAGCCGCAACGGGATCAATCGGGAGTCTTGAAGACACAAGAACATTCTTCATCATAGGGACAAATACAACAGAACAGCATCCGATCATAGGAGCCAAAATCCTAAGGGAGAGGAAGAAAGGGAAAAATCTCATCGTGGCAGATCCCAGAAAGATACAGCTTTCCACATCCGCTAACGTTTTCCTTCAGTTCAAACCAGGATCGGACATTGCACTCCTGAACTCAATAATGTTCGTAATCCTCAAGAATAACTGGCAGGATAATGATTTTATTAACAGCAGAACTCAGGGATTTGAAGAATTCAGGAAAGAAATAGAAAAATATCCTCCTGAGGTTACTGAAGAAATAACTGGGGTGAATCCCTCTCTGGTGGAAGAAGCTGCAATGATGATTGCGAAGGAAAGACCTGCTGCAATATTCTACGCAATGGGGATAACACAGCACATTCACGGTACTGAAAATGTTATGGACGTATCCAATCTTGCCCTTATAACTGGAAATATTGGAGTCAGGGGATCTGGCATTTTTCCATTAAGAGGGCAGAATAATGTGCAGGGTTCATCTGATATGGGCGCACTTTCAGAATTCTATCCGGGATATGTGAGATATGATTCTGATAACGTTAAGAAATTCGAAGAATTATGGGGGAAAAAGATGCCCAGGAACAGGGGTCTTACATTATCAGAGATGTTTGATGCCGCTGCAGATGGTAAAATAAAGGCCATTTATCTCATGGGAGAGAATCCCCTCATCACTGAGGCTTCTGTATCTAAGGTTGAGGAAGGCATAAACAACCTTGAGCTTTTCATAGTGCAGGATATATTCCTGACACTAACGGCCGCGAAAGCCCATGTTGTATTTCCTGCTGCTTCATCACTCGAGAAAGAGGGTACATTTACCAATACTGAAAGAAGGATCCAGAAAATCAGCCCAATCTACAAACCTCCCGGTGAAGCAAAACCCGATTGGTGGATTCTCAAGGAATTCGGGAAGATGCTACTTGGCATGGAAGATTATTCATCGCCTGAGATGATATTCGACGAAATCAGAAAAGTGATATACAATTATTCAGGTGCATCATATGACAACATATTCCCGATTGGAAAACAGTGGCCGATTAACAAGGATTTTCCTGAAGGAACAGAGATAATGCATTCCAAATCATTTCCAATAGGCAGGGGGAAACTGATACCTGTACCTTTCGGATATCCTGCAGAAAGGGCAGATGATGACTACAGGTTCATAATGACCACAGGTAGAAATTATTATCACTGGCACTCGGGCACAATGACCAGAAGGACGGATATACTTGAAAGGGAATCCCCTGAACCATATGTGGAAATAAATAACGATGATGCAATGATGCTGAAGATAAGGAACGGTCAGGTCATTACGCTGGAATCAAGGCATGGCTCAATAAAGATTAAGGCAAGGATCACAGATAAAATACCATCAGGAATCGTGTTCGTACCATTCCATTTTGTCGAGGCAAGAGTGAACGAGCTCGTTGGGGAAAACTATGACCCTATCTCTAAAATACCTGAATTCAAGGTAGTGGCTGTGAAGGTGATACCTTGATCTATCTTCTGGATGAAAAAGATATGGCTAAACTCTTTAAGAGTATTTCAGAGGAATACGATACATACGGGACTATTTCAGAACAGGGAGAAATAGTTTTTGGGCAAGTAAGGGGCTTTAAGGATATTGTTGATGGGAGAAGTAAATACGCGCCGAAGGAATTCCTTATTTCAAGGAATGAAAATATTCTTTATTTACCAAAAATAGAAAAAAAAGCGGTATTTGGTATCAGGAGTTGCGACCTTAAGGGATTTTATATAATGGACAGGCAGATATACGGTAAAGATCCATTTTACACCGCAAGAAGGGACAACACACTATTCATAAATTTCGTTTGCAGGGAACCCTGTGAAGGTGGTTTTTGTTCTTCATTCGGAGGGCCTGTTCTTGAAGAATACCAGATCCAGGTAATACCGGATGGAGGAAAATATCTTGTAATGGTGTCAGAGGAATTCGAAAAATACATGAAAGATTTCAAGGTCGTAGAAAATAATGAGATAGAGAAATTCAGGAAGGATTTTGATAATAAAATGGAAAAGTTACCGGTGGAAGGAATAGAGAATAGAATCAAGTGGAATTCCAAATTATGGAAAGAGTATGCGTCCATATGCATATCATGCGGGGCTTGTAATTTCTCATGCCCCACATGCTATTGTTTCGATCTTTATGACAGGGAAGATGAGAGATTAAGGGAATGGGATTCATGCATTCTCGCGGGATTCACTTCATCCAGTGCCGGCAATAATAGGCCTGAACTTGACGAAAGACTCAGGCAGAGATTCTACCATAAATACGTCTATTACAAAAAATCAAAAGATGTTTATTTATGTACAGGGTGCAATAGGTGTACTGAGGATTGTCCTGTTGATATAGACATTAAGGAGGTCATAACACATGATTATTCAAAAGAATGAATACCTGCCGGAATATTATAACATAGAGAATGTTAAATGGGAAACTCCTGATATATATACCATAAACATAAAAACTAAGAATCCAGGGCATTCTGGCCAGTTCTTTATGCTATCTGTTCCTGGTACAGGTGAGGCTGCCATTTCAGTAGCTTCCGGTAATGGTAGGGACTTATCATTCACTATAAGGAAGATAGGTTCAGTGACTGGGAAAATTTATTCGTCACAAAAAATAGGAGTAAGGGGGCCATACGGTAAAGGTTGGCCGTGGAAGGATTATGACCACATAGTTGCAGTTGCAGGAGGAATAGGGGTTCCACCCATAAGAAGCCTCCTTGAAGAGCTAATGGATGCCGGGAGGAACAGAGATGTCTCAATTATTTATGGAGCAAGAACACCTTCCGACCTGGTATATAAAGACAGGTTTGAAGAATGGTCCAGGTGTGTAGACCTTACAATAACTGTGGATAGAGGAGATGAAAAATGGGGAGGGAATACTGGTTTCGTCACAGAATTCATTGGAAGGAAAAATTTTTCCAAGGATACAGCCATCTTCATAATAGGGCCTCCATTGATGATGAAAAATTCAGTTGCAGAAGCCATAAAGTCAGGAATTAGAGAAGAAAACATATTCCTGTCACTTGAGAGACGGATGGAGTGTGGCATAGGAGTGTGTGGGCACTGTAATGTTGGGGAGTATTATGTTTGTGAGGACGGACCAATATTCAGATACACGGACGTGAAGGACAAACCTGAACTGTTTCTCTAAACTTTTATGTCCAGTTCCTTCAGGACATTATCATTGGGTTTTCCATCTCTGTCAATCCCCACCTCTTCCAGATATTCACTGACCATTGTTTCATAATCGACGATAATTCCTGCAGTTGGTCCATCGTCCAGTGGAGGCTGACCTACCATCCTTCCTGGGGGTTTTATGTTCCAGACATTAACTTTCTGTTTATAATTGAAAAGGTATCTGCTTACCTGAATCCTCTTTCCTATTCTGACCAGTTCCTCACTGTCCATATCCCATCCCATTATGGCTTTGAATAGTTTAGTGTAAGGATAAGAATTTGGCCAGACAGACGTGGAGAACAAACACATTCCTGTGGAATTTATGATCTGGGTTCCATATGAGGAAAGAGCCTGAAGTTTTCCCTTCCCCGAATACTTGTATCTTTCAATCTTCCTGTTCCCAACATTATATTCAAATGGAAGTGTCATATTCCCGCCCTCATCAAAGCCGAGTCCTCCTGCGGTATGTCTTCCAGGAGTGGGGTCGGCGATGTATGTGGTTGCAAGAGAAGGCATCAATCTTGGATCATGCATTGCAAGATCCTGACCACCTACGTGCATAGCGAATTTTTCACTCCCCTTCCCTATTATTTCTGATGCTCTCTTTGCGCCATCAGAAAGTATCTTTCCGAAGCCCTCCCCTTTTGCAATAAGGTTGACCAGTTTTACCATTCCATCCGAATTACCGAAACCTATTGGAAATCCCACATCCTTCTCTGTTATGAGGCCTTCCTCATAGCATTCATTTGCGAAGGCGATGACCGCTCCTGTGGAGATTATGTCCAAACCTTCCCTGTTGCAAATTTCGAAGGACATTGCCATTGCATCCAGGTCCTTATTCAGGTTCAAACCTCCAAAGGCTCCTGTGCCTTCATACTCTAACCTGTGGCCTTCCAGTGGTCCGTATTTTGTATTTCTCTTGACATGGCCACCGCAGGCAAGAGTGCACTGTGCACAACCATAGGACCTGATTTTGTCCTTTGCAATCTCTTCCCCACTTATATTCCTGGCACTTTCTTCCCCATAATCCCTAATACCGACTCCCTTCCAGTTCTTGATTGGGGTATCACCATTCAGGTGTGAAGACTCCGTTATCGCCGTGGTACCATAGAGCTGCCATGGTCTTGCAAGATCAATATTCTTGTTGAAATTTATCTGTATTTCTTTCAAAAGGGAAATTAGCATATCCCTGTTGAAGACATCGAATTTCTTGGTACCCCTGACGATTATACCCTTAATTTTTTTGGAGCCCATCACAGCTCCAAGACCAGATCTCCCTGCAGCCCTTCCATAATCATTCATTATTGATGCCATTAACATCTTCTTCTCTCCCGGTACCCCTATAACAAGTGCCTGACCCTTGGGCTCTATTTTCTTTAAAGAATCTTCAGTTTCATAGGCATTTTTTCCCCAGAGCTCTGATGCATCCTCGAGTGAATATTTGCCGTCATTTATCCTAAGGTAAACGGGCCTATTTGAAACACCTCTAAAAAATACCGCATCAAATCCACTATTCTTTAACTCAGGGCCAAATTTGCCTCCACAGTTGGCATCCCCCCATGTGTTTGTCAAAGGTGATTTTGCAACAACTTCGAATCTTCCGCCAAGAGGAACGCCGTGACTGTTGAATATCCCTGTCACCACTCCCAGAATATTATCCGGACCAAGTGCATCTTCCCCACCTTTCATCTCCCTGTTGAGAAAGTATGACCCAAATCCATAACCACTCAAATATTCCCTGTAAATTTTTTCAGGAACTTCCTCCTCTTCGAAAGTCCCCTCATTGAGATTTACCCACAGAACCTTCCCATTTACTCCGTACATGAAATAGCATTAGAAGATAAGATAAATAAATATCTGTATCAATCGTATAATTTATTAGGTAAACATCAATTAGGAGATAATGGCAGATCTTAATTTAGGCCCATATTTCCAGAATCAGCTTAAAGATGCTGAGAAACTACAGAAGCAGATAGAATCCCTCATGGCACAGCAGTACCAGTACGAGGTAAAGCTGAGGGAAGACAAGAAGACGCTTGATTATCTAAACAAGAGCAATCAGGACGATGAGGTATACAGGGAAGTAGGATCAATACTTGTTAAAGTAAAGGATGTAGAATCTTTCAAGAAAGAAGTGGAAGAAGATGTTGAGCTCGCAGAAATGAAATTAAAATCACTTAAAGAACAGATAGAGCAGCTTAATACTAAACTGAAGAGCCTGACAGATGAAATCAATAAAATATATCAGAAATCAAATAATAAAAATTAATTTTCCTTATCCATCATCATTGCATCTCCAAGACTAAAGAAATAATATTTATTCTCTATTGCCCTCGTGTAAGCCCTTTTAATTCTTTCCTCTCCACCGAATGCATATACAAGAGCCAACAGTGAAGATTTTGGTATATGGAAATTTGTGATTAAATGGGTCAGGCCCGAGTTGAATTTGAATCCCGGGTATATGTATATCCTTGTCATTCCATTATATGGTCTCAGGACTCCTGAATAGGAAGCTGTTTCAAGTGACCTGACAACAGTTGTTCCAACACCAACTATTTTACCCTTGGCATTTTCAATATCATTTACAAGGTCTTCCGACACATGGATATCCTCTTCGTCAACAACATGCCTCCTTATGTCCCCGTCCTCAATACTTTTAAATGTGCCATAACCAACCGTGAGCAAAGCAAATGAAACCCTAACACCCTTGGCTTTTATTTTATTGAGGAGATCATTGCTGAAATGCAAGCTTGCGGTAGGGGCTGCTATGGAGCCAATCTCATCTCCAATCTCATTCTGATAATAACTGAAATCCCGCCTATTTTTTATGTATGGAGGAAGTGGAAGGTGTCCTACGTTTTCCAAATAATCCCAATCAATATCGCCTGTAAGAATTCTCTTGCCATCTTCCCTTACATTCACCCTTACTTTCCTGTCCCCCACTGTTATTATATCATTATCCCTGACTTTTCCTGCTATAAGGGAGACGAATCCTTCATCATTTCTCTCCAGTACAGTTATCTTCAATATTCCGCCGGTCATTTTCTTTCCGTAAATGAGAGCTTTTCTAACTCTCGTGCGATTAAGTATGAGAAGATCGCCCTTTGCTAGGATGCTAAGTATATCAGGAAAATTTCTGTCAGAAATGTTGTTTCCTTCAATGTGCATAAGTCTTGAATCCTCCCTGGATGAGGGAGGTTCCTGCCTAATCAATTCTTTGGGTAAACAGTAATCATAGTTACCGATTGAATATTTTTGCATTATTTTCGTTATGTCTGATAGAAATTAATTTTTTCTGCCATTGAAATGGTTAAGCACAGTTATAACGAATTCAGCATGGCTCCACACAAGGGGAGATACGGAAATAGGCCTTCCATCGTAGGGGTTTATCTGTTCTGAAAATACACCAGATGGCTGCGCATGATCCACTACCCAGTTTATCAGATTTTTGCTTTCATCCATTTTTCCAAGTGAAGAATAATAATCCGCCCCCCAAAGTGTTGTAATTATCCATGGATTTCCAGGAATACTCTTATCTTCCTTAATTCTCTGGTAATAATCGTTTTCATATCTAGCAAGCCCTCCAACCTTTGGAACCCACAATTTATTGAATATTCTATTGGCTGTTGAAACCATCATGGGATCATCAGGTTGCAGCAGTCCGAATCTCCATATAGAGAAAAGAGCCGAATCAATAGTAAAATCCAGCTTTCCATTGATCAGTGATCTTGCGAACCTGCCGTTTTCCTGGGAATAAAATTTCCTGATGAATGCCTCCTTCATTTTCAGAGCGGCATCTGCATATTTCCTGTTCAGGGAATCTTCACCCAGGATGTCTGAAAATTTAGCAGCTGAAACAAGCGCGGCGTAAGTGGTGGCGATAGTGAATGAATGCACACCATACCTCTCTTCCCAGAGATCATAGGATGGTTTTGGTAGCCCATCCTCATCCCTGAAATCTGTAATAAAATCAGCCGCCTTTCTTATGAGATTCTCATAAATATCAGAAATGAATTCAAGATCATTTACCCTCCTGTGATAATTCCAAAGCGACCACAGAACCAGTGAAGTTTCATCTTCCTGTATTGGTATTATAGGTTTACCGTCCATAATCCTTGGAATCCAGCTGCTAGCTACTGTTCCATTCAAATTGTATTTATGAGCGAAATAACCGCCAGGCAGAATGGTATCGACAGAGAAATCAAAGAAAAGTCTCGCTGGACCGTAATGCGTTGAATTCATTAGGGCATAAGCAGCAATTGATGAATCTCTTGGCCAGACATAATAATAACCATCTCTGTTTGATTTGAGTATGTCGCTATCGCTCGAAGCTACTATCCCTCCAATCCCATTCATGTGGCTCCTTATTATGAATAAAGACCTTTTGAAAAGTGAGCTTATATTATTCTCGAGTCCGAAATTTTTCTTTGATGACCACAATTTCCAGAAATTTCCTGTCCTGTACTCCATATACTTTAAAGAATTGTAATCAGGAACATCTTTCATAAGAGTTTCTAGATCCCTTGAACATTTAATGAAATAGTATAGTTCCTCCGTCCTTCCGGGTTCAATATTAATTTTATGGGAAATAACAGAATCAACAGAACCAATCGATATATTGTTCATTGAAAGGATTCCATCCTCTGCATCCTTCCAGGTACCTTCCATACCGCCGAAATCCTTGACCCCAATGGCATAGGAAGAAAAGGATGAATTATCCTGATCTCTGGTGGAAGCGAGGAAATATCTTCTTTCCTTGTAATGTACAATTGCAGGTCCTGATGGCTCATAATAGGCTGTATCCCCTATGTTGTTACCGTATATATTGAAGTTCTGGTGAAAGAATAAACTGACGGTTACAGGAAATGCGTTGTTATTCTTCATTGAAATGCGCCTGAGGAAAACATCCTCATAAGGATAGACGGAGTTATAACTTGTGAATTCAACATTTTCAAAATCAAAATATATCCGTCCCACAGCAGTATGATCCAGATAATCAGCATCCTTTATTATCTTCCTGTCTACCCAGATGAATTTTCCATTCACCATAACACCATTCTTGAAAGGATGTCCGCCGTGATTTTCAGACTGTGTTTTTGAATAGTAGAAATCCATCAAATTCATGTCTGAATCAAACGTAACCAGTAGCCTCCCGTTTCCCAACGGAAGAAATCTTACCATAAAGGATAATGACATGCTGATTATTAACTTATCACAGGAATCAGTCAAAAATTATAATATGTTGCAAAAATTAGTAAATCAAAAGAGTATCTCCAAATATGAAATTGTTGAAAGAATGGATAGTGGTGAACAGGAATGGGTATTTTTCAAGTTCAACTGTTTCTCAGGCTCATACCAGATCATATCATGGTCTCTACGTAACATTTGAGGGAGATCAGACTAGAAATGTTCTGCTATCAAAGATGTGGGAAAGTATAACGTTGGATAGGAGGGAATACAATATTGACACCAATTATTTCGACGACGTGGTTCATCCAGAAGGCTACAGATATATTTTTGAATATGAAGATTACCCGGTACCATTATTTAAATACAGGATGGGGGAAATTATCATTGAAAAAGAGATATTATGGGACCCCAATCACAATGTACTCTATATTAAATATGCATTCCCGGAAAGAATCCCTGATCAGTTTTCAGTCAATCCGCTACTGGCATTCAGGAAGGCTGGTTCAATGAATACAGATGCGAATGGAATAAGTGTCTCCAGGAACAATGAGTCGTTATCTTTTCAGAGAGGTGGAATGAAGCTCTCAGTTAATAATGCAAATTATTTTGTTGAGAACGGCGTCATATACAGAAATTTTACCTATGGCGAAGAAAAGGAAAGGGGATATGGGTACAGAGAAGATCTATTTTCACCCGGAAGCTTCATATTCAAAGGTGAAAGGGAAATTATTTTCAAATTCTACCAGGAGGGGGAGAAAGCGGAATTCCAGAAGAGTAAAAATGCCTTCATAAAATTCACATCCCCAACATTCAAAGATTCCGAAATTCCAGAGAGGATGCAGGGCATATCAAACTTCTTCATAACAGGTGAAAATATAATCGCAGGTTATCATTGGTTTGGCGCATGGAGCAGGGATGCCCTCATATCAATACCAGGTCTCCTGCTTGTAAGAGGAAGATTTGATGATGCAAAGAAGGTATTATCAAGATTCATGAAAATATATCCTGATGGAAAGATTAAAAATTATGAAGGAGGGGATATATATCCTGCAGACTCCCCTCTTCTATTTGTATACGCACTCAAGAAATATATGGATTACAGCAATGATCTTCCATTCATAAGATCGAGCATAAACTATGTTGATACCATAATGAATAATTACATAGATGGCTTTGATGGCATAAAGATGGAAGATGCACTCATCTCAGTTCCCCCAGGAACAACATGGATGGATGCAAGGTGCGATGGCACTTTTATCACACCGAGGAATGGCAAGCCAGTGGAAATAAATGCATTGTGGTTCAATGCACTTTCATCCATGAAAGAATTCTATTTCAAACTCAATATCAAGCCTCCAGAAAGCTATGATGATGTAATCGCAAAAGTGAGAACCAAATTTATGGAGAAATTTGTAGAGGGTAACAGGATAAAGGATGTAGCAGATCCAGATGATCCTTCAGTAAGACCCAATATGCTATTCGCCTTTTCACTTCCATATCCGGTAATGAGCAATATCAGACCCTTCCTGGAAGGGTTAAAGGAACTGGTCACCCCTTATGGAATAAGAACATTATCCCCATCTGACAGAAATTTCGTCTCAGTTTATGAGGGAGACCAGTGCTCGAGGGACAGAGCCTATCATAATGGTACTATTTGGCCATGGCTCATAGGCCCTTACATAACATCAGCAGTAAGGTCAGGAATCAGGAAAGATTATCTAAGAAATTATTTTAAGGATTTGATGAGCAGAAATTACATTCCAGAAATATTTGATGGATTCATTCCAGATGATCCAAAAGGATGCATAATTCAGGCCTGGAGTTATGCCGAGTTAATCAGGGCATACATAGAGGACTTAAGGTAAGGATGAAAATAGCTGTACTCGGTTGGGAACTTCCACCTGCTTTTGCTGGAGGACTTGGAATACACACTATAAATCTATTTACAATAATATCAAAAATCATGGAAGTGAATCTATATGTGCCTGATGCGCCAGGTCTCCTATCAAAATATCCTTTTCAAGTGACAAGAATAAATATTTCCCCCGGGGATAGTAACTATGGCAAGAGCAATGATTTTTATGAATCTGTAGTAAAATACAATGATCTTATTACGACTCAATTTAAGAATGACATCTCAATAATTCACGCTCATGACTGGATAACCTTCAGGGCAGGAGTGAAACTGAAGAAAATGACAGGTAGGCCTCTTGTGGTAACAGTTCACAGCACGGAGTATGACAGATCAGGTAATTTCAACCCACAACGCAGAATTATGGATATAGAAGAGGAGGGCATTAGGGAGGCCGACAGAGTAATTGCAGTTTCAAATTATACAAAGAAAATAATTCATGAAGTATACGGAACAGATAATTCAAAAATAGAAGTCATCTACAATGGCGTAAGTTCCAGTATATATTCAAATATGGAAAAAAATTATGACAATACAAAGAGGGTTTTATATTTTGGAAGAGTTACTCCTCAGAAAGGACCGAAATTTTTTGTTGAAGCTGCTCGAAAAGTCCTTACCCGACGAAAGGATGTTATTTTTGTGGTTGCAGGAACAGGAGATCAACTTGATGAAATGAAGAATTCTGTCAGGACATTTGGTATGGAGAATAATTTTGAATTTACTGGCTTTGTTAGTGAAAGTTATTCCCTAAAAATATACAGGGATTCAGATGTGTTTGTTCTTCCAGCTGTTTCAGAACCATTTGGTATGACAGTGCTTGAATCAATGTCAACCGGTACTCCAACAGTCATAAGCAAAACAACGGGTGTTGGTGAAGCGCTTTCAAATGTTCTAAGATGCGACTTCTGGGATACAGATAAGATGGCAGACTACATACTTGCCATTTTGAATTTCAGGCCTCTAAGGGAAATGATGGGAAAAAGAGGTAGGATAGAAGCGATGAATTTTACCTGGGATAAGGCCGCTATTAAGACGATGGGGGTGTATAATTCAATATGAAGAGTGTTGTATTTTTCTTCGAATTACATCAACCAAGGAGATTGAGGGAATACAGGAGTCTTGATATAGGGAAAGGGAAGGGATATTTCTGGGATGAAAAGAACAATGAAATAATTAATAGGGTATCTGACAGATGTTACATTCCTGCAACTCAGTCCTTAATAGATGGGAATATAAAGGCAACTCTATCTGTGTCTGGTGTTCTGCTAGAAAATCTTGTGAGAATGAGGGAAGATGTGGTGGACATTCTCAAAGAATATTTCAGGAAGGGAGGGGAGCTGGCTGCTGAAACTTATTACCACAGTCTATGTTCAATCTGGTCACCCGAGGAATTTTCATTCCAGGTGAATGAAGATGTAAGATTGAAGAAAGATGTTTTCAACATCAAACCAAAGACATTCAGAAACACCGAGATGATATACAATGACAATATCGGATTCATGTCAGCAAAGGAGGGATTCAAAAATATCCTCACAGAGGGACCTGACAGGATAA
The DNA here is from genome assembly GCA_023256615.1 of Thermoplasmata archaeon. GTDB lineage: Archaea > Thermoplasmatota > Thermoplasmata > Thermoplasmatales > JAGDXO01. The sequence continues at coordinate 4,923 of JAGDXO010000034.1, read as the reverse complement.
TAAGCAAATTCAATCCTAACTATGTATACAGAAACCCTGCATCCCAGAATCTTTTCCTCAGAAATTACAGGCTGAGTGATGACATATCATTCCGATTTTCAAATCCTTCGTGGAATGAATATCCTCTTTATGCAGACAAATATGCTCGTTGGCTCTCGGAATCTCCTGGCGATGTAATTAACCTTTTCATGGATTACGAAACTTTTGGGGAGCATCAGTGGAAGGAGTCTGGAATTTTTGAATTTCTTAAGGCACTGCCAGAGGAGGCAAGGAAGAGAGATGTAGAATTTACCACAGTTTCTGAAGCCACGAAGCACTCGCCTGTTAGTGAAATATCTATACAAGATTATATATCATGGGCAGATTATCCGAGAGATCTCAGTGCATGGCTCTTAAACGATATGCAGAGGGATGCATTTGAGGATATGAAATCACTTTCTAAATGTAAAGATAAGAGGACATGGAGATACCTTCAGACATCAGATCATTTTTATTACATGTCAATGGCAGGAGTGCAGGATCAGGAAGTTCATACCTATTTCAATCCTTACGGGTCTCCATACGATGCCTACATATTCTACAAAAACATAATGGAAGATTTCAGAGAAAAATGCAAATCATAGCAGATGGAAAAAATCATAATATACAAGGTATTAAAGAAAAAAGGGCTCGTGGTCTAGTGGTTATGACATCGCTCTCACACAGCGAAGGCCGCCGGTTCAAATCCGGCCGAGCCCATTTTTTATCAACAGATTTTTTACAAAAATAAGCGACGATGATAAGCTAACTTAAGTTTTCCTGTGAATCAGAAAGAAAATAAATATAATTTATCAAATAAGAAGGAATAATTTGACGACTATTTCTAAGTATGAAAAGGAGAATTGTTTTCTTTAATAAAAACACTAAGGAAATAGATAATGAAGAAATTCACAAAGGTTATAAAAAAATTAAATTATTTCCTCGTTTTCCTTTTAAAGATGTATATGAAGATAATTATTAATAGCAGGAATAGCAATGAAATGTAGAACAGATATGTCTGGTAGAAAGGTATGTTTATCTTTGAAAAGGTTAGATCAAACTGAGCAGAACTGTTAACTGTTATGTTGAATATCTCGCTTTGTTTTTCAGGAGTTAATAAATAATTGCCAATGAAATAGGCCTTAATTTCGTATGCGCCCTTTGGAAGTCTGACCACAAGCGTTCCATTATTTCCTGTAATTCCAGATTGTATGAGCGTTCCATTCTTATAAATTTCAATGAAGGCACTGGAAATTGTAGAATTCTGATTATCCTTAGCCAATATTGTAAGATAGAAAATATCTGTATGGAGATTTATTTCCAGAGGACCGCTTACATTAAATGTGCTTGCATAAATTTCTGTTCCCAGATAGAACGCTTTAACATAATATTCTCCGGCAGGAAGCGCAATTAAGGCGACACCATTGGAATCGCTAGAAATGTTCGATTCATAGCCATTCATCAGAGAATTATATACTTCAATCTGAACGAAGCTAACTGTAGAATTTCTGCTGTCCAGAGTAGTTAGGCTGACAGGATATATCGGTAATGTTACATTTATGGAGGAATTGCTAGATACTGATATATTATAGGAGCCAGCGGTATATCCAAAATAGGTGAACTTCAGTGAATAATTTCCGGGAGAGAGAAGTTCATTTGCCATACCTATGCCATCTGACACAATGGTATACGCAAGTGAATTATTCTGGTATATATCTATCACCACATTCCCTATGGGGGTTCCAAGGTAATCATGAGTGAAAATTGTGATATTTTTTAAATTACCTACCAATACAATTGAAGGAACATTAGGTTCCGAAATAATGGTCTGAAGTATGTCTGAGGTTTTCCAGAATACCTTTACCGAATAATTTCCCGAGGGTATCAGAATGTTTGTGAGTCCGCTCTGATTTGTATAGTTGAATCCGATTATGACACCAGAAGTTAAATTGTAAACGAGGACGTAAGCCAAATTTATTGGAGTTCCATCTGGTTCCAGTATTTTGAATTCCTGGTTGTATATCCTTGAGACTATTTTATATAAAGAATTTGTAGATATGAATACTGAACTGGAATACACAACAGTATCGTGCCAGATTACTGTTATACTATAGTTACCAATAGGAACTTCCCTTAGATAGACTGTTCCATTTGCTCCACTGACTATGAGGGGATAATGATAACCTGAAGGAGAAATGAGGTATATCAGTGCATTAGAGACACTGCTTCCAGAATAATCTTCTATTAAAATGGTAGGAGAGAATATGAGAGTTTTAAATGTATATATCGAGGAATTAGACGAAACATTGAAAGTGAATTTTCCGACATTTACTCCCTCAAAGAATATAATTGCGGTATATGACGAGTTTGAATTTAATTCGAACTCTGAAAATCCGCTGACATTTGTTATATTTTGTTCAACAAATGTGTTTGAGGAAAATATTTTAATTGTGGCATTCTGGACAGAATTATTAGAACTATCCAGAACTTGCAAATAAACACTTACAGGTTTACCACCTATCCATATATAAGAAAACCCAAATGCATTCCTGCCGTAATAACCAGAGCCTGTATTCTGATTGAGGAGATTATGATAAGTATTATCAGTGACATTTACAGATATTATATATCTTCCAGGTGAAAGTAAGGAATAATTGAACTCGAAATAATATAGCTCATAGGACCTGGTATAAACCAATGGAGTCATTGTTTTCATATCAGAATAAATTATTGTCGCTGTTGAATTCTCAAGTCTGAAATTCACACTCCAGTTTGAGAAATCATAAGTTCCGAGCGGATCAGAAATGTTAGCAATGACCATTGCGGTTGTATTTCCAGTTCTTGGTAAAACAGAAATAGCAGAACCTTTCATGTATGTCGAAATATTACCCACATTCAGGTAGGAGCTTACTGGTAAATTTAATGAGCTGAAATAGTAGGTTCCATCAACTAAACCCCACCATATTCCATAATAATTACTTGAGGTCCCAGATATAACAATCTGAACCTCTATTGAATAATTTTCAGGTACATTATAGGAAATGGACGATCCGAATGGAATTATCTCAAGACTGGGTGTAGATCCATATTTCACATTGGATAATGCGAACGCTGATGATGTCCCTATTAATGATGAGGACCCGTTGGGGCTAAGTGAATAAAGAGAGTATGAGATACTCCCTCCAGAAGAGCTTCCAGTCTGGTTCAGGTATATATCTAAAACAGGGGAGCCATTAAGTACCAAATTACCCATAAGTTGTGGATATAAATAAAACTGTACAGAGACGTAATGAAGCCCAGTATCTATTTTACCGGTATTTTTCCATGAATTGTTAGTATCATTAACAGTATTCAATAGGTTCAGAGCAGGAGTTGAACCAACATAATAAGGCTTAACAGAATTATGCATATAGAGGGTTAAATTAGTAGGATATGGTTCCTGGCCTGTGTAAGGGGTTCCATTAGCCTGATTGTAAAATACAAAAAGGGATGATGCAACCAATAAAATCCCTATCAATAAAGAAATAGCTTTTCTCATAATATTGTATTCTATCCGAAGTATATAAAAATTATAGTACAATTATAAAATTTAAATCTCAAGTCAAGTTACAAAAAATTAAATAATATATTCATATATCATATACCTATGAATGATAATAAGGATTTAAAAGAAAAATATATGACAGCCTCAAAGATAAAGACCAGCCTAGCCTTGACATCCTTGGGGCATTTTCTTAATGACGGTGGATTTTTCCTTTTCCCAGTTGTAGCAACGATATTCTCTGTTGAAAAAGGATTTAGTCCTATACTTATAAGTTTGATGTATGCTATATATTATGGTTCTTCGTCCGTGTTTACCACATTCATAAGTTACAGGGTGGACAGGAGTAGACGGTTTGCTGAAAACATTTCTACTGGAATAATATTGATATCGATTGGACTGCTTGGTCTGGCTTATTCTCTTACGATATCTCCAGGCTATTTTCTGAATGCAATGACATTAATATCTACTCTCATCATCGGTCTGGGAACTGGTTACTATCATCCTCTAGGCGCAGCTGTAATTCAAGATAATACTCCACCCAATTTTCTAGGCAAGGCTTTAGGAATTAATGGGGGAATGGGGAGCGTGGGTAGGGCTGTATATCCGCTGTTATTTTTTGAAATTGCCGTGACCTATCATTACAGTATCGCTTTAACCATGATCTCAACGATAGGTATCGTAGGTGGCATTGCTATTTATGCAGGCTTAAAGGAATCATTGAAAGGAAGCAAATCAAAGGATAAGAATGAAAAAGGCTCTACCTTGAAAGCTTCAATAACAAGAGGGGTTGCTATACTTGCTATTTTAACATTTGCAAGGTCCCTCGCAACGCAAGGTATTGTTAGCTGGATACCATTCTATCTATCGTATACAGAGGGTCTGGGGATAGGTTTATCATTGGGTATTATGATGACTGTCATGTATGCAATCGCAATCATAGGACAACCATTTTTTGGCATTCTGGTGGATAGATTTGACAAGAGATATTTACTGATTTTAACAACGATTGGGACAGGAATTTTCACTCTTGGTTTTGTTCTGACTAGGGGGTATTTAAGTATAATAATGATAGTAATTTTTGCATTCTTTAATTTTTCCGGATTTCCATTATTGATGTCCCTTACCAGAGACTATGTTCCAAAGACATCTTCTCTGAGTAATTCACTCGTATGGGGGATAGCCAGTACTGGGGGGACTGTTCTAGGACCAGTAATAGTTGGGGCATATCTATTCAACAGCTATGTTAAGCTTAGTGCCACATATGAAATACTGGCGTCTTTGATAATAATAATAGGTTTTTTCACTTTCACGTTACCTAAACCCAGTACAAAATCAAAAATGCCATTATTCATGTAATTTTT
>JAGDXO010000031.1 GCA_023256615.1 Thermoplasmata archaeon | reverse complement strand
GCCAAGCTCTCAGATAAGCGATTGAATTCCCAACTATTCTGACTTGCCTGAATCCCGTTTTACCTGTTACCTTCAATAAACCTCCGAACTCATCGAAGCTGAGGTCTTTTATCCTCATGTTGAGCAATTCTCCTAACCTGCATCCTGAATCGTATAGAACGGAGAACAATGCTCTATCCCTGGCATTTCTTGAATTGCTTATGAGCAGATTCACTTCTTGCTGTGTTATCAGGTCATCTGGGGATTTGCCGTTCTCCTTGATCTTAATTTTCATATTTTGAATGTATTCAGGCAAGTTTCCCAGATGCCATCTGTAAAATTTCTTCAGCATGGTCACATAGGTATCCCTGGTCCAGTCACTATAATCAGCTTCATAGAGCTTTTCAAGAACTCTATCCATATCTTTCTGGCCAGGCTTGAGAAAACTATCAGGGATCCACTCGGCTATTTTCCTCAATCTCTGGACATAATTGATCCTTCTTATCTCTGAAATATTCTCCTTAATCCTGAGTTCTGTGACAAATCTTTTGATTGTATCCTTAATTTCCTTGTTGTATGGCTCATTTTCAAGCCTTTTGATCTCTTCCTCGAGCGTGTTCTGGTAAGGATTTACCATGAAAGTTATAGTCCATTCTGGCTATTAAGCTTTACGGAGTTATACTATCATAACAACGCCGTGGGGGAGATTTGAACTCCCGACCCCATAAGGGGACCAGCTCTCAAGGCTGGCGCCTTGGGCCGCTTGGCTACCACGGCTTAATCGTTAATAAGGTGATTAATATAACCTTTTACATATGGATTTTCAAAAAGTGATTAAAGATATTAATAGCGATGAAAGGTATAAGGAAGCAAGAATAGTAGCTCTTCAATTACCTGAAGGTTTGAAGAGGAGATCATATGAAATTATTGATGGGATGAAAGATAAGGAAATAATTCTTTTAGGCGATCCATTTTGGGGCGCTTGCGACATTCCAGTTCAGGGGAAATGGGATCTTTTAATACAATTTGGTCATAGCCCTATACCTAACCTAGGAAATTTCCCAAAAATCATGTATGTTGAACTCCAAGAAGAAATGGAGCATGACTTAGATTGCTCAAAAGTACCATTTTCTTCTGTTACTTTAACATCCAATATAACTTATTCTCACGAATTGAAAAGGATAAAGGAAAAGCTCGAAAAATGCGATAAAAAAGTTACTTTGAAGAACGGAGACTCACGGGTACTCTATCCAGGTCAGATTCTTGGTTGTAACATATCGGCTGCGAGGGGAAACGATGAGGCCGTTCTATTTATCGGTGAAGGAATTTTTCACCCCCTAGGCATATCTCTAGCATTAGATAAAGAAGTATTAGCTTTCAACCCCAGAACCAATGAATATATTAACATGGAAAAAGAAAAGAGAAAATTTTTAACACAACGATATGCTGCCATAGAAAAAGCCTCAGTAGCGAATAAATTCGGAATAATAGTGTCAACCAAAATAGGGCAAACAAGATATTCACTGGCGAATAGAGCTAAAAAGATACTTGAAGAAAATGGTAAAAAAACATTCATTATAGCTACTGATCTTATAAGAGATGAAACTTTAATAAATTTTCCCGGGGAAGTTTACGTCAATACTGCGTGTCCCAGAGTTACCATAGAGGATTATGCAACATTTTCTAGACCAATAATAACATTCTATGAGTTAGAAATGTCACTTAATCTTAAAGACAAAAGTAAATATATACTGGATGAGATTGTAATGACAGATGAAATTGGCAGTACTAGCTTCAGGGGAAGGGACAAATCTCCAAGCCATAATTGACTCAATCAACATAGGCTATCTCAAGAATGTAACGATAAGTTATGTAGTTTCCGATAAGGCTGATGCAAGAGCAGTTAAGAGGGCAAAGGACAATAATATAACTGTTATAATAATAAATAAAAAAGATATGGTTGACAAATTAAGAATTGTTTTCAGGGAAGTCGACCTTGTAGTGCTGGCAGGTTTTCTAAAAATAATCCCTCCAGAGTTGATAGGAGAGAAGCTAATAATAAATCTCCATCCATCATTATTGCCTCTTTTTGGAGGCAAGGGAATGTATGGGTTAAAGGTTCATGAAGAGGTCATCAAGAGTGGAATGAAAGTGAGTGGATGTACAGTTCATATTGTGACAGAAAGCATCGATAATGGACCAATAATTATACAAAAATGCATAGATGTGAGAGATGATGATACCCCAGAAAGTCTTCAGGAAAGAATACATGAACTGGAACATGAAGCAATGGTTGAAGCAATTAAAAAGCTTGGAGAAAATAATTATAAAATAGTAAATAATAAAATAATTTTTAATTAATTCACATAATCTTTCTGCCTATGGACTTCTCATAGAATTTTATAATCTCCTCTTTCTCCTGGTCAGTATATTTTCTCACAAATTTTTCCTTTCTGAGATCAATGCCAGTTTTCTCTTCATAAACCTTAGGATCCACTGAGAATCTTCTCTGTGTGGCGTCCCTGTACAACTCAGGAATAACATTAAATGCGCAGAAAGGAACAATCTTTCCATCTGGCATAGCATAATGTATATCGCATCTTTCCACCCTATCCACATCATATGTATAAGGGTCCATGAAATGCATGAATCCAATGAACATTGAGTTGTAATGGAATGCTTTCAACCCGTGATAGTCGCCTCCCGTAAATGCTCCAAAGATCATCTCTCTCATCTTGAATCCTGGAGGTGCTTTCTTCTCATCCACAAATGAATTCAGCTTTCTTAATAATGAGGTAAGGGCAGATGCCTTTTTAAGTGATTTAACTTTGGAATCATTAATATCCGTAGCAAGATCATTGAGGTATTCGAAGAGGCCTTCAACATCAATAAATCTTGGTACAGGTATTATGGAACCATCTTCTTTTTTGAATACATATGTTCCCATACCGCAGGCAAAGTGTATACTCAGTCTATATGTTGGTTTTCCCTTCAATGCTTCGACAAAGTTTGTTACAGCTCCGGTACTTGGTACAGTGAAGAAATCTTCTCTTCCAATAGCTCCATCTAGCTGCTCCTCTATCTTCTTAATTGCGCCTGGAATTGTTACCCTCTGCCTTTCCCTTAATTTATCCGGCATTCTCCCAACTAAGGACACGGGTTGGAAATTTACACTTCTCACAACATCCAAATTTGAAAGACCAAATTTTATAATATCACCGAGTTCTCCATCATTTACTCCTCCAATAACAGTAGGAACCAGGACAACGCCTACACCTACTTTCCTATATGTTTCGAGAGCTTTAGGAATTTCCCAGAAATTTTTAGGATTTGATCTGGGTGTTACTCCATCAAAACTGGTATAAATGACATTTGCTCCTGCATCGTGACATTTCTGGATGAAATCTGGATCTCTGCTTGCTCTTATACTGTTTGTATTGAGCTGAACATGATCATAACCTTCCTCCTTTGCTATTCTGACTATTTCAGGAAGATCATCCCTCAATGTGGGTTCTCCGCCAGTAAGCTGAACAGCATTTGCCCCCACTGGTTTCTCATTTCTCATTCTCCTCAACATCATCCTTATCTGATCCAGAGAAGGTTCATATATCGGGTCATTCTCCTTTGCATAGAAGAAGCAGTACCAGCACGATAGATCGCATCTGTTTGTCAGAACTACGTTCCCAAGGCCTGTGTGACTCTTATGTTTTACACAAAGTCCGCAGTGTGTCGGGCAGTCAATCTTCTCGGCTGCTAAACTTATTTGAGGGTTTTCAAGTTTGATTCCCTTATCTGACCACTTCTTGGCATTCATGTACATTTCATAGTCTTCCCAGTACTTCTCTTTGGTGACACCATGTTCTGGGCATTCCTTTATCATTTTCACTTCGCCGCCCTCAGCATAAACAAGGGCAGGAATTTTCATCCTATCGAATTTATTTTCTGCTACACACTCTGGACAAAGCGAAGCTGTTACTCTCAGAGCTAACATCCCGGGTTTCATGAGATGACCAAATTTTTCATACACTTCTTCCATGTTCTTTATTTTTGAATTTGGACTTATCTCAAACTCGGGAGATATCATAGACTCAAAGGTCTGATCCATGCAACTACTAATAAGAAGGGTATTAAAGATATTATGTAATATATTGAGCTAAAAAATTACATAATGGTTCTGGTAGAGTTGAAATACATAAAGTAAATATATAATAGTGGAAGTAAGGAAGATTCAAAAAACAGGAGGTTCAACACTGGTAGTATCATTACCCAAGATATGGTGCCAGAATTTTAATCTCAAAGTAGGTTCTAAAGTCTCATTAAACTATAGCGAAAGGGGAGCAATAATTCTAGAACCATTCGAGAAATCAAAAGATAACACATCATCTACCGTGGAATTAAAGAGCACTGATAATCTAGATAATGACATGAGAATACTCATATCAAAATACATACAAGGTGCAAAGAAAATAACAATCAAGAGCAAGAGTAAATCAAGTCTGGATTATATTATCAATAAATTCCTAGAACTTACCATCGGATTTGAAGTAATAGAAGAAAATGAAAATGAAGCAATTTTAGAGGATATAATCTCATTGCCCACATTGACTTTTGAGAAAGCACTCAAGAGGATGGATACTCTGGTAAGAAGCATAGTGAGAGAATCAATAAGTGAGCAGAAAATATCAAAGGAATATGTTGCAAAAAAGGAAAATGAAGTTGACAAATTCAATATATATATACAGAGATTGTTCAATCAGAGCTTAAAAGATTATTCCGTTCTACAACTAAATAAGATCTCAACAGAAGAAGCTCTTGCATTTCTTCTTGTGTCCAGGATCCTGGAAAGAATAGCTGATCACGGTGTAAGAATATATTACATAGCAGAAGGAGAAATACTCAAAAAGAATGAATTATTGAAGTTCGTAGATCAGGCAATTCAAATATTAGAACAGACTATGGAATATTATTTCAAGAAGGATATAGAAGGCGCAAATAATTTAATTTCTAAAAAGGACTATTTCAGAATTGAGAGGAATAATTTAGGTTCCGGAATCGCTGGGGCAGATGACGACTTGAAGGTTGCTGAAATTCTTGAAGATGCCGAAAGAATAGCATTCTATTCTACAGATATATGCGAACTGATAATAGATTACTTCCAATAGTATTATTTAATGAAAGGATATTTCTTATCAATGGAACTGGATGGTTTAATAGTCCAGGAAATAGAAACGATGAGCGAGAAAGGTCTCTCGTTCGACAAATCAGAAGAAATCAAGAAAAGACTTTATGACACAATAATAAGTTCCTGGAAAAATGAAAAAATTTTTACCAATATCAAAAATGTTCTAAATCCATCATATGGAAAGTACAACAGTACATTCTTTTTCTCCGGGGAAAGGGGTCTTACAGAATATTCCTCTCTGTACAATACCATGCTGGTCGAAAAGTCATTGTGCAAGGACTTTTACCCCCTTAGGATAGAATTACATCCAAGTGTTACTATACCTGTTATTCTGGCACATGCCGAAAATGAGGCAGTAAAAGGTCATGATGTCATGAAAGCCATTAACGCATCTTATCAAATTTCAACAACATTAGCAGAATTCGTGCAGAAATCAGGAAAATTGAGAAGTGGTGTCCCCCTTGCAGCTGGTATGGCAGCTGGTATAGGACTTATCCATAATATGGAAGGTAATACATTCCAGAAATTTCTAGCATATTCTATGAATCTATCAGATGATGAGAAATATAATCAGTTTTCAAAAAGTTTCAGATCTTCATTTTATGCAAGGGATTTTTCTTTTCTATATAGGATGATCGGAGAGATTCCTGAACAGAAGATTAATATAAATATGTTCAAAGATATTGAAGGTGAGCATTTACTTGATTTCAGAAAAGACAGGGTTTCAAAAACTGTCCTTAAATATTATCCTGTGGATGATCTTCTTATAAGCGCCGTTGAGGCAGCAACAAGCCTTAGGGAGAAAGTCAAGGGAAATATACTGGACTTAAGGGTTGAAATTCCAGAAGTTATTTATTCAAGAAATGTTAGAAATGAGGAATCTGATAATTTAAAAAATATAGAAGACCTTGAAAGAAGCCTTAAATTTATAATCTCTTATGTTCATTTTTATGGCCCACCGAGGATTGAATCTTATAATGAAGCCTTTATTACAGACATCAACATAAAGGGTTTAACTGAAAAGGTCAAGGTCTCGTTATCTGATAAATTTGATAATTTGTTTCCCGAATTCCTGCCAACAAAACTAACATATGAAACTGATGAGGGAATATTTGAGAAAGAGATTGATGTGCCCTATGGTTACTATAGAAATCCTATATCTTGGAATGACCTCAAAGATAAAGGATTTAAATTGCTAAGAAATGACGATTTTAACAACCAATTGTTGGAATTCATAAAGAATTTCGATGATAAATCTGTGGATGAACTTATGGAGGTAATGAATAATGCACCCATTAAAGGAAAATAAAAATTTAGGACCTGAATACCTTAGACAAAAGATAAATGAAGGAATAGTGGAAGCTCCAGGTGTATTTAATGCAATTGGAGCAATGATAGCTGAGAGAAACAATTTCGATGCACTATACCTGTCAGGTTCGGGGGTGGCTGGGGTACAGGGATTGCCAGATCTTTCTATAACAACAATAGACGAGGTAGTTTCAGAAGCAAGAAAGATTACAAGCATAAGCAAACTTCCGCTGATAGTGGATATAGATACTGGCTTTGGAGAAATATTGAATGTAGAAAGAACTATTATTGAAATGGAGAGGGCGGGTGTTTCAGCTGTACACATTGAAGATCAGGTGATGCCCAAAAAATGCGGGCACCTAGAAGGAAAGGCAATTGTACCTGAGCAGGAAATGATAGAAAAGATTGTGGCAGCTGTCGAAGCAAGAAGAAATAAAAATTTTATGATTATAGCTAGAACAGACGCAAGAGCGGTGGAGGGGTTTGACAGAGCAGTGGAAAGAGCTAAACTATATCTAAGGGCGGGTGCTGATGCTATATTTCCCGAGGCACTGCAAACAGAAGAAGAATTCAAAGAATTTCATAAGAAAGTTCCCGCTGTGTTACTCGCAAACATGACAGAGTATGGCAAAAGCCCTCTGCTTAGCTCCAAGGAATTGGGTGAGATGGGATATAGAATTGTAATTTTTCCTCTTACAGCGTTCAGAGCTGCAATCAAAACAATGGATTTTGTTTATGGCGAGTTGAGAAAGAAAGGTACCCAGAGGGAAATAATGGATAAAATAGCATCAAGATCAGAATTTTATGATATAATTAAATACAGTGAATACGAGAATGAGGATAAGGAGATATCTAGGAAATCTAGAAAAATCATGGATTGATAAGGGAGTTAGGGCTGGTAGATCAGTGGAAGATCGCCTGCTTCGCAAGCAGGAGGTCCGGGGTTCGAATCCCCGCCAGTCCATATGATAATTAATTCGATAGCCAGTGGGAGTTCAGGCAACTCAACATTGGTCTGCAGCGAGGGTTACTGTATACTCATAGACCTGGGGATATCTTTCAGGAAGCTTGAAGCAAGCTTAAGATCAAAGGGAAAAACAGTAAATGATATCAACTCTGTTTTTGTAACTCATGGTCACACTGATCATGCATCAGGTATTCACACTTTCAGGAACAGAACTAAGATCCCTGTCTATGGTACTTATGAAACATCAGATATATATGTTGATGAAAAGGGTGGATTTGGTTCAAATCAAGAAATGGGTGTTGAACTGGACAGGTTTATAAAGGAAGGCGAGGAAGTGGAGATCGGCGATTTACAGATATCAGCAATAAGAGTATCTCACGATGCAAGGCATCCTGTTGCTTATACAGTTCAGAATGGAAATAAAAAAATGGCTGTAGTTACAGATCTTGGAGAAGGAAATCAATTGCTTGAAAGGAGACTCAGGGAATGCGACGTTATAATAATAGAAGCCAATCATGATCCAGTAATGTTAGAAATGGGACCATATCCAGAGCTTTTAAAAAGAAGAATAAAGAATCCTCGGGGGCATTTATCCAATCAAAAAACAGGCAGTATATTGAAGAATGTTATGGATGAAGAAACAATCGCGGTACTTGCTCACCTTTCTAAAGTAAATAATACACCGCAGCTGGCAGTCCAAACAGTTCACGAAATATTAAGGGAAAGCGGATTCAAATCAAATAATTTAAAGGCCCTTATTCCCTTTAATGATCCGATGGAGATAAGAATCTGATGAAGCCAAGTATTACTTTTGCAGAAATAAGGTCTATTGTCAGTTTTCTGAAGAAATATGAAGGTGGTTACATGGAAAAGAATTACATAGATGAAGGAAACATCTCCTTCAAGATAAGAAAATCTGGTCTAAATTCAGTTTATCTTAATTTCATGAATAATGATTTTTTATTCATCTCTTCAGAAAATACAGTAGAAGGAAAGAAGAACATTTTACCAGTAGAGAATATGCAAATACATTCAATCATACAAATGGGTACAGATAGGGTTATCGTTATAGAAGGTCAGAAGAAAATTATAATAGAGATGATGGGCGGGGGGAATTTGATAATAACAGAAGGTGGAGAGATAATATTTTCAAAGAAACAGACAAAGAGAAAGGGAATAACCCTACAAAAAGGAACTCAATATATTGAACCGGAGATTATTGATTTAGAATCACCAAATTTTTCAATCGAAGCCAGGATTAAGGAATCAAAGGCAGATCCGGTAAGAACTTTAGCTACAAGAGTTGGCCTCTCAAAATATTCTGAAGAAATAATATGTGCTATGGGAGGGAATATAAAAACCAATGACGATATCCTGAATAATTTAGAAAATTTAAAAATGAGGATAGTGGAACTACTAAAGGCGGCAGAAGAGCAAAACATTTACATTTACGGTGAACAATTTTTCGTATGGAAGAGTAAATGTTTGACAGCAGAACCTGTGGTAATGAATATATCTGAAGCAATGAAATTCATATATGACTCATCCCTTACAGCCGAGGAATCAAGAGAAATTTCCATAAGGAGAGATATTCAAAAAATGCAGGAAGAAATGGAAAGATTGAAAAATTATGGAGAATTTATCATGGCTAATTTACATGAAATAGATCATTTTCTTTCCCAGGCCAGGAGAAACAATGTAGATCAAAATTTAATAGACTATGAAAGAGGAACAGCTAAATTCATTAAAGATGACAAAGAAGTACCTCTTAAAATGGCTCTCACCGCTGGGGAAAATGCGAATGAATTTTTTTCATCAGCCAAGAAAATCAAGGAGAAATTATCAAGGGTATCAAATATAGAAAAGGAGGAAAAAATTAAGCCGATACCTAAGATTAAGGTACATAGAATATTTACCAATTACAGGTGGTTCATTACCAGCGAGGGAAATCTTGTTATTTCTGGAAAGGACGCTGAAACCAATGATTCTGTAGTAAAAAAATATCTTGATGAAAAGGACCTGTACCTTCATGCAGATATTCATGGAGCACCCTCTGTAATTTTAAAGAATAAAAATGGAATCGGGGAAAAAAGTATAGAGGAAGCGGCACAGTTCGCGTGGTGCATGTCAAGGGCCTGGAATTCCCAGTATGGCAATGGTGCTGTTTTCTATGTAACCAAGAGCCAGGTAAGCAAGACACCTGAATCAGGGGAGTATCTTGCAAAAGGCGCTTGGATAATAAGAGGTAAGAAAAATTTTATCACACATCTAGAATTGAAACTGGCGATAGGTTTCCAGAATTATGAAAATAGGAAATATATAGTTTCAGCTGCACCATCTGCAATAAAAGGTAATAGAATAATTATAATTCCAGGGACGGAGAAAGAGGAAATTGTGAATAAAATATCAGACTTTTTTAAGGTTGATAAAGAATCTGTCTATCCAGTATTACCTCCAGGTGGATCCAAAATAATGGAAATAATAGAAGAAGAATCAGACTCTTTTCCAGAATCTGAGAAAAATTATAATGAAGGCGAGTGAAATACATATTGAACTTATTATTCCCCATAGTATTACAGGTCCCCTGAAAAACAAAGAAAGAAGAAACTCATAAAGTAATGGAGAAAATGGCCCTATCAGGTTGTTGATGAGAGAGAAACCTCCATAATATTGTCCTCTCTTATCTTCAGGGGCTATCTTGCCAATTACACTGCTAGATGCAGGAGAAATTATATTCTCACCAATAGTAAGTGCAACCACATTTATTATCAAAAGAGTCACATCGCGAGTTAAGCTGAATATGAAAAATGTAGCTGAATAAACAATGAGCCCTAAGGAGACCCTTGTCATATCATCTATCTTATAAAGAGCCCTGTTTACGGGTAACTGTAGTGATATGACAGCTATACCATTTACAGCAAATATTATTCCAATCAGGGAGTAACTCAGTTTATCCACTGCAGAAAGAAACTGAGAAAGTATGTAACCCCAAGGTCCAATGGAAAACCAGCTAAGTGCTAAAACGATTGCAATAATCAGGAACCTCCTGTCTTTATGGGGGAAGGATATCAATCTGTTTTCATTATGTGAAATGGGCTTTGTCTCTCTTATGATTCTGAAATAAAGGAAGAAACCTATAATCTCCCCTATCAGAGGAATCAGGGGAAGAATCGCAAAGTTGTAAGAAAGTGCTATACCGGAAAGGGCTGGTCCAATAGAAAAACCAATGTTTGCGGATATTCTGACAATACTGAATGCATCTATTCTTTCACTCTCTATTGTGGTATCTGTAATCATAACGTTATCAGTAACTTCCTGTAAGCCACCAAGAGGAAATAATGAAATGAATGAAAGATACATTATTATGAGGGGTAGATTATAATATATATCTAAAAACATCAATAAAAATATTAATGAAATGAATGGAGGAAGAGCGATTGCTATTTTTCGTCTTCCTATCCTATCAACAAGATTTCCTCCAAACAGGGACACGGGTATTGAAGTGATAGAGGAAACAAGGAATAGGAATCCTATATCTATAAAAGGCACATCTCTTTTTAAGATAAGATATATGGGGATAAATATCCAGGTACCAGACCTCCCCATAACTCTCAGAAGCTCCACCGCTGAAACAGCAAACACTGTTCTGTTTTTTACCAATCCTATAATCCCTGAAGAGGTCATGTTTTTTATGGAATACCTTCTTATTAAAAATAGTTCATTATAAAAAAAGGAATTTTGGAATAGGCAGGGATGTCAAATGATATAATTTTAAGAATATTTATTGTTAAGTAATTATTATTTTTAGGTAATGAAAAATAAGCAAGAAAGCTTAAATCTATCGCCTAATTACTATCTTAGGATTAAAAATGAACGATTCAAATCCTGTTGAAAGCAATATTTCCAATAAGGAAAGTATAATTTCTTCTCCCCCTGAAAATGCTGCATCCACAAATAAAGAAAAACTGGAAAATTCTACTCAAAAGATACCGTGGGCAGCACTTGTGGCTCTTGGCATGGGCATGCTCGTTTATGGAGTTGCAGAAAGTTATGGTCCTGTTTCGGCAATAACCGGCGTAATTCCATCTAATCTAGCATTTCTAGGTTACAGCCTCCCTTTTATAGCAGGAGGTGTCGGCGCATTCATTGCCGGATTCATGGCAGATTACATGGGGAGAAAAGTTTCATTCATGGTAACAATAGGTATGCTGCTTGTTGGCCTTATAATCTATGTTCTCGCATCATCTGATGTGGTTGCTTTAATGATATCATTTATTCTTGTAGGTATGTCAGCAATAGGATTAGAAAGCCCCATTTTGACCATGATGGCCGAGCAGGCATCAGCTAAAAGTAGAGGCAGTTTACTTGTGATAACTCAGAATTTTGGAAATGTAGGAGTTGCAATAGTGTTCATACCTATCATGTTGGGGCTAAGTAAATACCAGGACATAGTTGCTATTTCTTTGATGTTTATAGGGCCTCTTGTAGCACTAGTAGTTGCTTGGTTGCTTGTGGAGGAAAGCATTCCTTGGGGTGCCGTGAAACATAAAGTTGATATTGGTATCAATGAAGCATGGAAGGAAAAAGATGGAAATGCTGAACTGGTGGAACCAAAGGGTGGTTTATTCCAGAGATTCCTAATTCTTATAATAATAGGAATAGCTCAGGACGTAGGTTTCGTTTACATTACTTATGGGGTTTCTTATGCCTATTTCTCGGCGATTGCAAGTGAAGTCCCTCTAATAGGAGGCTTCACCATGGTGATAGTTGGGATAATTGCAGCATTGTGGGTAGTCCCTAAAGTGGATAGAAAAACATTTGCAACAGTAAGTTACGCTCTTCAACTGATTTTGTGGATAGGACTATGGATATTTGAAGAGCTGACTGGAAGTAAAGCTGGTTTTGCACTTCTAGCAATAATGACAATATTATTTGTCCCAGTGGAGATTACCTGGGGTGTAAGGGCAATTCTTGAACCTGAACTATTTGCCACTGCAAAAAGAGGCATATATATTTCAACTGTCAGGATGGTTGTCTGGGTTTCTGCCGGCGTCATAAATGGAATTCTTCTATCAGGGATATTCTCTATAGCATTCAACTCCGCTATGGCGGTTATAACGGTGATCTTCCTCATAGGGCTGGCAGCAGCTTTGATGTGGCATTCTAAAGGATTTGAAACAAAAGATAAAAGCCTTGCAGGATTGGATTAAATTATAATAATTTATTTTTTTCCTTTAGATAGAGAAATAAAAAAGAAATACATTATAATAATAGTTAAATATTTAAAATGGAATAAGAAGCATTCTTTTAATCTTATGATTTATTTAAGTAATCATTTATGAAAAAAATAGTGGAAATAAAGAATTTAAACTGGAAATATCCCGTCCTTACAGGTCATGATAGATACGTCCTTAGAAATATCAACCTAGAGATAGAAGAAGGAGAATTTTTTGGACTTACAGGGAATACAGGATCTGGCAAGACAACATTATGTTACGTAATAGGTGGTGTGATACCATATCAGCTAAATTTACCAGAAGATAAAGGAGGAGAGTATTTTTCAGGTTCAGTTTATATTGATGGTAAATTGCTATCTGGTATTAAGGAGGAGAATGGAAAAAGGAAGATAACAGGGAATAAAGATATCTTGAAGATAATAGAACTGGTGATGCAGAATCCAGAAAGCCAATTCAGGTTAAATAGCATCAGGAAAGAGCTTAAGGTTAAAATGAAGGAAATCGGGTTATCAGAGAAGGATATGGAATCAAGAATAAAAGAGGCCCTTGAAATGGTTGGTATGGGGCACATTTATAAGGACTTAGACAGGATCCATCCATCAGATCTTTCTACAGGAGAAAAACAGAGACTTCTTATCGCAGCTTCATTACTCACAAAGCCAAAAATCCTGATATTGGACGAACCAACGTCGGATCTTGATCCAGCAGGTAAAAAAGAGCTCATTGAAGCTATCGGCTCCCTAAAGAAGAGATCAAACTTAACAGTTATTTTGGTTGAAAAGGACCCGGAAATTTTAATGAGGTTTGCAAACAGAATGGCAGTGATGCATAACAATGAAATAATTGCTATAGATGAACCCAACAATATTTATAAAAATAATGATATATTATCAATAATAGAAATACCGCAAATAATGCAGATTATTGGCCCAAATGAAAATATAGAAAATAAAATAAGAGTCGAAAGAGTCAGGGGATTTAAGGTTGAAAGGGAAGAGAGAGGTTCAGGCAGAAACATCATAGAAATAAGGGGTCTTGAATATACCTATGAAGATGGAACCAGGGCATTGAATGGCATAGACCTTAAAATTAAGAAAGGAGAATTTATATCACTGATCGGGCCGAACGGATCAGGAAAAAGCACTCTCTCAAAGGCAATAGCCGGTCATCTTGAGATTAGGGAAGGTGAATTGAGAATAAATGATTTGGATATGTCGGTTAAAGAGAACAGGGATAGAATATCCAAAATTATTGGATATGTTAAGCAAAATCCAGAAAGTCAGATGACAAATAAAACGGTAAAAGAAGAGATTGAATTTTACCTGATGTCATCAAAATTTCCAATAGAAGAGATAGAAAAATTG
This sequence comes from Thermoplasmata archaeon, assembly GCA_023256615.1. Classification (GTDB taxonomy): domain Archaea; phylum Thermoplasmatota; class Thermoplasmata; order Thermoplasmatales; genus JAGDXO01. The sequence goes on along the minus strand of JAGDXO010000031.1, from coordinate 4,170 downwards.
ACGGAAACTATCTTGAAGAGGGTCCATCTGTATGATAAAAAGGATCAGCTATCATCATCCCTAAGTAGAGGTGAACAGAGACGGTTATCAATAGCAACTGTAATAGTGATGAATCCAGAAATAATCATTATCGATGAACCAACTACAGGTCAGGACTACAGAATGTCAAGGGAAATGATGGATATTCTGACAGAATTGAATCAATCAGGCTCCACAATAATAGTAATAACCCACGATATGAGTCTTGTTGCAGAGTATACAAGAAGGGCAGTAGTGATGAAAAATGGTATAATAATATTCGACGGAACCCCTGAAGAGTTGTTCCAGAATGACGAAATTATGTCACAATCTTCTCTTGAGGCACCACAATCTGTAAGAGTTTCTAGGAAGCTCAAAGAATCTGGCGTCATTGACGGAATAATATTGAATGCAAAAGAATGGGTAGAATTTTTCAAATTCGAGAGTGAAAAAAAGAATTTTCAGGCATTAAAATATGAAGATTTAAAGAGACATGCCAGACGAATGGCGCAAGAAATATTAAAAAATTATGGGAGACCTGACAGCTTAGTCTACATAGAACGAGGAGGTATGGTAATCGGCAGATTGCTAAGCGATTTCCTATCCATAAAGGAGGTATACCCCCTGAAGGCAAGTTACTACAGTGATGATGGTGTCCCATTGTCAAGGGTAAGCGTGGGCTCATTTGAGCACTCATTTACGGATGAAGAAGGTTATATACTCTTAGTTGACGATATAGCGGATACAGGTAAGACAATAGAGGCGGCAATCGAAGTTCTAAGAAAGAATACAAATAAAAGAATAATTACAGCAACTGTAGTCTACAAGCCGCAATCTACAATAAAACCCGACATATTTGCATATACTGTGGAAAATGATACATGGATTGTTTTTGATTACGAAGAAAATGAAACACTAACGAGATTCATAAGGAAGGATAATAGAGAGGGGTTGAAATTTATGCAGGATCATTTTAATGTAAAGATAGACAGTATGAAAGGTACATATAAGAGTTAAAAATTTCATATTATGTCAGAATTGAAAGGAATAATAACACCAACAATTACTCCAATAATCAAGGGGGATCTTGATTATGATGCCGTGGATTCATTAATAGAATTTTTAGCAAAAGCAGGAGTTAACGGAATTTTCCCAATGGGATCAACAGGAGGTTTTGCAATAACTTCGGTAGAATTGCAGGTAAAAATACTGGAATACTTTATGGATAAGAAAAAAGAAAATATGTATTTTCTTGCCGGTGTCGGAAGGAACTCTTTCGATGAAACGCTGACAATGGCCAACTATGCCAAGGAACTTGGAGCTGACGGTCTATCTATTGTAACTCCATACTATGTAAATATGTCCCAGGAATCATTATTTGCATATTACGACAAATTGCTTCAGGAACTGGATATTCCTGTTCTAATTTACAACATCCCTCAGAATACCAATAACAACATTAGTGCAGATACTGTTCTTAAACTGAGAAAGGAGCACAGTAATCTTGTAGGAATTAAGGATAGCAGCAGTAACTTCAGTAATTTTTCAGCATTCATAGATGTTCTGGGGAAGGATTTTGTAATTTTACAGGGGCAGGATGATCTGTTATTACCATCACTAATGATGGGTGCGAAGGGTGGTATATGCGGTACTTCTAATTTTTCCGATTTAACTGTAAAAGTTTACAAAGAATACACTAAGGGCAATATTGATAAAGCGAGGGAAATTCAGAAGAATCTAAGTAAAATGAAAAAGATAATGGGAAAATATGAATTTCCACAGGCATATATAGCCGCCTTCTCTGGGCTTATATATGGAAAAGAAATGCAGAGCATATTCCCTCTAAGAGATCTTGATAAAGAAGCAAAGGAAAAATTGCTAAAAGAAATTCAACCTCTTCTTTAGGGGTTATTGATAGACCAAATGCCAAATCGGTAGTGATGAATAAGCGAGTGGAATAATATTACTTACATGAAGTTGAAGCCGGGACTTCTAAGTCTTTAGGGAGAATATCATAATTGGTCTAATAGTAGTAGGAAAGGAAGTGAGATAAATATAATCAATAAGAAAATAATCATAGCTTATGGAAAGTTACGAAAAGGCAGATAGAGTCGAAGATTTAAGGGCTCTGAACTGTGGAGAGCCATTTATCTACATAAAGGGTGCGATCAGGCTTGCGGGGAGAGAGCTTAAAAAGGACCAAACATTGTTACTAATAGTTCCAAAGGAAAAATGGACCATTGATGATGAAACATTCAATGATCTAATAAACAATAGCGGATTTAGTATTGTCGAAAATAAAGAGGATTTCAATATAGTTTATAGATTAAGGAAGTTATAATATGAGATGCTATATTTTCATGTTTTCTCTGTCCCTGGTAGACAGATCTACAATATGTGTACTGGAAGATAAAATTGTGGAAGCTGTAGAGGAATTTTTGAATATAGACCCACAGGACAAATGGACGGTCGAGGAACTTATTTCAAAATTCTCAAGGAAAGAACCAGTCACGGCCGAGGATTTGACCGTAGGCTACGTCTCTCTATCTTTCCCGGAGAAAATGATTGAAATAAGTGCAAACAAAGAAGCCAATCCAGAAATTGTTAAAATGGTAGAGCAAAATGCCAGGAAATCAGGATTTTCTGTTGGCGCGTAGGAGATCAATTATCTTATCAAATGAATCAATTTTATAGAACCTATAATCCTGGGGGAAAGAATCATTTAATCCAAGTCCAAATGAAACCCATATACCATTGATACCAGCCTCCATTGCCGCTTTCATATCAGATCCTCTGTCCCCAACATAATAGATCTGAGAACGATCCTCCCCTGAAATATCTACTATCCTCTTCAATCCCTCTGTCTTATTCTTAATTCCACTATCCCCTCCGACCAAAAATTCAAATTTCACATTTCTGAAAAAATATTCTAACAGTTTCCTTGTAAGATCCTCATATTTAAGTGTAAGCACTCCCAGTCTATTTTTATTTTGTAAATATTCGAGCGTTTCAACTGATTTATTCATTGGTTTAGTATCCAGATAAAAGGTTTCACTGTAACATTTTTTATAAAACATTAAAATTTCATTAATATTTTTTTCAGGAATATCATTTAATGCAAGAATATCGTCAAGTTTCAATATTCCTATGTTTTCCCGGATTGAATGAATCCTATAGCCGAAATTGGATGAAGCTTCTTCCATACATCTTATTATAGTTTTATCAGAATCTATTAGAGTTCCATCCATATCGAAAATTATTAGTTTTCCCATCAAATCCATAATATTTTCGAGTTATTTACAATTGTGTTTAAATATACAAAGTACCGATAGTATAATTAACTTTATTTTAATAACCTTGCAAGGTGAAGTAAGATGCCTTTACTAAAAGATAAGGATAGAAAGTATCTTCAGGAAGAATTCGAGAAAAATCTAAAGGATGAAGTGAAATTATACATATTCACTTCCAATGATGACTGCCAGTATTGTGAGCAGACAGTGCAGATAGCAAAAGAACTCACAGAGATATCCGATATGATAAAGGTTGAAGTTCTGCCATTAGATTCTGACAAGGCAAAGGCCTGGGGAATTGATAGGGCACCCACAACAGTGGTTACACATAACGGAAAGAACGAAGATGCCAGGATTAAATATATAGGAATACCAATGGGCTATGAATTTTCCTCTTTAATAGAGGATATCAGGAGAGTCTCAAGGAATGATCCAGAACTTGAGAGCGAGGTAATGAATAAGATAAAGGAAGTGGATTCCCCAATCAAGATACAGGTATTTGTTACGCCTACCTGCCCATACTGCCCGAGGGCAGTAGGAGTAGCCCATAAATTTGCACTAGCTAACGAGAACATAACAGGAGAAATGGTGGAAGCAATAGAGTTTCCTGAATGGGCGGACCAGTGGGGTGTATCATCTGTACCTCATATAGTAATAAATGGGGACGTACAGTTTGTGGGAGCGTACCCTGAGGATAATTTTGTGGATTACGTGTTAGAAGCTTACAAAAATAAAAGTAAGGGCTCTAACTAATTTTTTTCTTTCTTTGATGGTAAGATTTTAATTCTTAAAATAATAAGGAATGAGGGGGTCGTAGCTCAGCCTGGTAGAGCGCCTGGCTCATAACCAGGTGGTCGTCGGT
>JAGDXO010000033.1 GCA_023256615.1 Thermoplasmata archaeon | reverse complement strand
GGATCGCTCTACAACCAGATGAAGCTTCTTGGTCTTTCCCAGGGTGGACTGTGGGAGATATTGAATTACTCAATACCAGCAACAACCGTGAACACAGTTTTATTCAATGGATATGCATATAATTATTCTTATTCCACATCAACTCTGGTTCAAACTTTCAATGGAACAAATCTACAATATGCATTCAGTTATACTGTTTCCTATCAGCAGCAGGCAATAAAGGCAGGCCAGAATAATCAAATGCAGCTTTATGTTAATGAAAACGGTGCATCAGGTGCCTATGTTTCACATGAATATTTCATCAATATACCATCAAACTATGAAAGGGCAAATTTAGTTAACAGTTCAATCGCCCAGGTATCTGGTTTCTCGAATGTTATAAAGGTGTCCAATAGCACATATAATGGATTCCTTTCCCTTAAAATAGATCAGAAAGTTAAACCCACAGTTAATCCTACAGAGCTGAATCTTAACTGGAATGGATACTTTGAATCAACAGTACTGAATAATAGCGTGAAAAATTATACAGTCATAGTCCCTGCGAACAAGGCAGTTCTTTATAATGCCAGCAATGCTGTATTCGATAATGTCCTTGGAATAGATAACTATCAGCAAATGACTTTCTTCTGGAACTTTGGAAATGGAATAACGTCCAATAGTTATACTGCAAACGTTACTTTGGTGCCTGGAACATATCAGGTTACACTTACCGTAACAGATGTTGGAGGAAATACTAATCAAACAACATTTACAGTTATAAGCGATGTACAGGCTCCACAGCTGAATCTTGCGATATTACAGAACGGAAAGAATGTTTTGACTGTCAACACCACAACATCAAATACCTATACATTATGGGTAAACCAATCTGTGCCCGTCTATTTCAATGCATTGAACTCCAAAGACCTTCTATCAAATGGAATGAATACAAAATTGCCTCTTGTTCTCAACTGGAATATTTCAGGTTCTGCAAAAACAGGCTACAATGTTTCATATGCATTCATAAAACCTACATTTAATGGAAAATTCGTATACACAAATGTAACTGTTAAAAATGCAGTAGGAAATTCAATATCAGTGGTCCTTCAAGTGCACGTTAATGATACAACACCACCAGTTGCCTCATTCCAGGTTATGAACACCTCTGGAAAAGTCGTAACTAGCGCAAAAGAATACCAGAATCTGATATTAAATGCATCTAAATCATTCGCACCAAATGGTGGTTATTTAGTATCATATAACTGGTCCATCTATTATTCAAATGGAACTAAAGCCAAGGTCAACGTTGCTTACAATATTGTCCAGTCATCATCCAACAATTCAACACTTGAAGTATCATTCATACAGTACGGGACATTCAAGATTAATCTCCAGGTTACTGACCAATCTGGTAATAAAGGAAACGATACTGTCAGCATATTCGTAAGTGCAGTAGCTCCGGAGATTGAAATCTTAAACGTGACATATCCGAGTTCATACACTGAGGGTTCCGCTGCAGTACTTAAGCTGGAGCTGAAGAATGTAGGTCTGCAGAATGCAACAGAATATTATGTTAATGTGACTTTGAATGGCAAGGTAATAAAGAATGTATCGTTTACAAATCTTGCAGCAGGACAGACAATAAATGAAACAATAACAATAATTCCTCCAAATTCGGGTCAGTATACAATGGTTGTATCAGTATTCGCAAAGAATCAGCCATCATTCTTTAACACAAATATAAAAGTCACTAAGGCAATATCTGTAGCACAGGCTCCGTGGAAGCTGCCAGCACTTATCGGAGGCATAATAGTTGCAATAGGAGTCTTATCATTCCTTTATTATGACTTTGCGATAAGAAGAAAGGCACCCAAGGAAAAGAAGGAACAGAAAAAACAGTTAAAATAAATTAATTTTTTTTATTTTAAATTTTATCTGAAGTTTTAATTCCAAGCAAATCTAAAGTTTCTCTCATTGTTGAAATGAAAGCTTTTATGATGGATACCCTCTTTCCTATGTTGATCTTATCATCCAATACTGGGCAATCCCTGTAAAACTGATTAAATGATGATGCCAGCTCGAAAGAATATTTAGCCACACGATCAGGTCTCTTATGCTCTGCAGCATCCCTTATGACCTCTGGAAATCTTCCTATTTCTCTAAGCAATTCAGCCTCCCTTTGATCTATATTTTTATTTAGAGGGGCTTCTATCTCTCCAGCCTTATTTAATATGGAAACAGCCCTTGCATAAGAGTACATAACGAATGGAGCTGCTTCTCCCTCGAAATTAAGAGCTTCTTCCCAGTCGAAGGTTATGGGTTTTTCGGGAGAATATTTTATAATATTGAATCTCACCGAGGCGGTACCTATTTTAAAGGAAATATCATTTATCTCTTCATCTGAAATGTCCTGTCTTCTCTTGATTATTTCTGCCTTTGCCCTTTCTACCGATTCCTGTATCATATCGCGGACATATATCACATTACCTCTCCTGGTACTCATTTTCCCTTCCTTTGTAACAACGTAAGAATAGAAAATGGGTTCTATATTTTTTATTGAAATGAGATTGAGGACATACATCAGATTCCTGAAATGTTCTTTATGGTCCTCCCCCAGTACATCTACTGAAATATCGTAGTTCTTGGATTTTTGGATATGATAAGCCACATCCCTTGTAAAGTAAAGTGAGGTGGAATTGGAACGTATCAAAAATATCTTGCCATCACCAACGGGAATATATTTTGCCCCGCCTTCATCCATCATATAAGGTGACAGCATCTGAACTACGTTTTTTACGTCTCCATTAATTATGAAATCACTTTCCCAGGCGAATGAATCAAATGAAATGTTCAAATTCTTCAGATCAATCAACACATCATTCAGGAATCTTTCAAGTTTCTTTCTCGACTTAAGTATGAATTCTCTGTCTCCGGATTCGGCCATTTTCATATTTCGTTCTATTTCATTCTTATGAGAATCTATCTCCTCATAGTATCTCCTGTAGGATTCTGTATAGTTTTCTTCTCCATACAATTCTGTTCCAAGGAGAAGAGCCTCCACCTGCGTTCCAATATCATTGACATAATATTCGGATCTTACATCATACCCGAATTTCTTAAATATCCTGTACACAGTGTCCCCAATTATTGAATTTCTTACCCTCCCGACATGGAGCGGGCCCGTTGGATTAGCACTTGTGTGCTCTATGAGCACCTTCATATTCTTTCTGCTGAAATTGAATAGAGTACCATCGAGTGCCGATTCAAGTATCATAAATGAAAGTTTATTATCATTATATTTTACGTTGATGAATTTATTGACCTTTTTGAATGACATCTCATTGTCAGATAGTGCCTCTATCTCCTGTTTATCTATTTCAACATCAGCCTTCTGAAGATCTATGGTAAGATCCCCGAAATTTTTTGGGGCTTTGTAAATACGGATCTTATCCTCAATACCATATTTCTTGAGGATCGGCAGCATTTTTTCCTTTACCTTGTTCTCCATTAATTCGAGCGGATGCATTGGATCTAAATAATAAATTGATATTAATAGTCAATCAAAGATTTCTGATCAGATGGAGCATTTATTTTTAATCCTAAGAGTTCAGAAAATTCCATTGCATTTATCGCTGCCTTCGACTGTGCATGATTGTTGAAATAAATGTAAATTTCATTTTTAAGATTCTTTATTTTTTCCATAATATGTTTCAATTCATCTCTTGAGTATAGATAATCATACTTGTTCATTCTTCCGTCCAAGACAGCTTTCCCATACCACAGATCAGAATTTCTACCGTGCAGCCTTATATAATAAAATTTTGAATAATCGAGAATAAAGAATGGAAGACCTGGCGAGTCCACAGTAACAAGAGATATTTCTTTATTCTTTATCAAATCTGATAATAATTCAATATTTTCATCCCTTAGGAATTTGCGATTTCTCAACTCCAATGCAATTCTATATTCCCCAGGATTCAAAGATTCTATCAATTCAGAAAGTTTGCCATTCCAGTCATTAACCCTGTCAGGTTCAAAATAGGGTGAAAATTGTAGCAGACCTGCTCCAAGTAATTTATTATCACTGAATCTTGAAAGGACATCATTTTCAAATTCAACCGCAATATCAATTGCCTTACTATCTATCCCTTCGCTCCCATGAGTGACCTGTTTCGGAAATTTGAAGGAAAAAAGAAAATTATGAATACGTGAGAATTGATCTATCCATCTATCAATCATCTCCTTCTTTGGATAATTATAGAATGTGGAGTTAATTTCAACCGTATTGAAATGTTTTGAATAATAGTGCAGGTATTCACTGGCCTTCATGGTTTTTGGATAGAATCTTCCTACCCAGTCAGGATAGTAGAATCCCGAGCATCCTACATGTATCATTGAAATAATTAGGTAAATTATCCCTAAATATTTTCCTGACTATTTCAGTTAAATTTTTATTCTAAATATGAGTTATAACAACAATGAATATCATTAAAGTGGAAGATATGGATCAGGAATTATCGTTTAAAATAAAAACTGAATCATACCTATATATTACTGCAATGAAAATGCTGGAATTTAACAGGGGGGACAGAACGAAGCTTATCAATTATATGAACGAAAGAATAGAAAAGATAGAAAAAATATCGAATGTTTCAAAACCACTCATGGTAATGGAAAATGGTCAAAAGATACTCGAGGTGAAATAATGAACAATATTGTGGCACGGGATGTAATGTCCAGAAACCCAATCACTGAAGATTCTGGAGAATCTGTAATCAGGGCAGCCCAGATCATGCGTGACAAGGGAATCAGTTCAATACTTGTGCTCAAGAACAATGTTGTGGAAGGTATAGTTACAGAGAGGGATCTCGTAACTAAAATCGTGAGCAAGGGTCTTGATCCTGCCAAAATAACCCTGGGAGAAATAATGAGTTCTCCTTTAATAAGCATTAATGAAGATACGCCACTGGAGCTTGTTGCGGAATTAATGTGGAAAAATAAGATAAGGCGTTTACCTGTAAAGAGGGAAAATGTTATTGTGGGAATATTGACAGAGAACGACATAGTGAGGATATCACCAGGTCTAATAGAAATCACAAGAGAGATCTCAGGGGACAAAAACTATCAGCTCATAGCTGGGCTTCATGGCATATGCGACAGATGCCACGAATATTCTAACAATCTAGTTTACAGGGCTGGAAAATATTACTGCGAACTATGTTATTCAGATATAATATCATCCCTGAATGAATGAAACTCTCAATTTTCCAGATCCTTAGTAATGGGCAGTGAATAGTGGATACATAAGAATATTCTACAATAAAATCATACCCGAAAGATGGATAACAAGATTGGGAAGGAATTAGATACTGCTCATGGGTCTCTGGAATTGCCAATATTTTTGCCTGTGGCGACAAGGGGTTTCGTCAAGGCGGTTCCAATGTACAAAATTAACGAAATGAAAATAAAAGCGATGATATCTAATTCAATGCACCTTGCATTAACCCCGGGACTAGATAAACTTGAAGAAAGGGGCGGGATAAACGGATTTACTGGTTTTGAGGGGAGCTATTTTACAGATTCTGGCGGATTTCAAATATTGAGAGAAGAATTGGTTAAAATTGATGACAATGGGATTCTGTTTCAGGATAAAAAGAGCGGAAATTCCATGAAGGTTACACCTGAAATAAGCTCTGATATCCAGAAGAGGATAAGAAGTGATGTGGCAATGATGCTTGACGATTGTCCACCTTATGGAGCTGAAGATGCAAGATATAAAATATCTGTTAAAAGGACCTATGAATGGGGCAAGGTGTTCTCATCCATTAAGGTACCGGGGCAAAAAAGATTTGGGATAATTCAGGGGGGATTTAATTATGAGATGAGAAAGGAAAGTGCATCACTCATGCTTTCTCTGGAATTTGACGGTTTTGCAATAGGGGGTTTAAAAATTGGAGAACCAAAGGAGCTGACAGACAGGATACTGGAAAAGACAGTAAGTCTTATTCCATCTCAGTACCCAAAATATCTCATGGGAGTTGGAGACCCTGTATCCATATACCAGTATTCAGGCATGGGCGTTGATGTATTTGATTCAACGTATCCCACAAGAAATGCAAGGCACGGATATGCACTAACAGAAAATGGTCCAGTTAATTTGAAGAATTCAAAATTTTCAATGGATTTCTCCCCGATAGAAAATGGTTGTGAATGCGAGACCTGCAGATTTTATTCCAAATCTGCGCTAAGAGAATTATTGAAAAATGAAGATCCCTCATTCCAGTACCTTGTGACTATCCACAATCTTGATTTTATGAACAGATTTATGAATTATGTCAGGCACAATAGGGAAAGGGCAAAACAGATCGCCCTGATTTTCAGTAAAAATCATAATGATGTAATTAATAACGTTCAATAGGGTAGGTGGCAGAGCGGCTATGCGCGGGACTGCAGATCCCGTTTTATTGGGGTTCGAATCCCCACCTACCCTCTTCCAAATTTAAGAACAGTTGAGTAAGGAAACCTTTCATCCACACATCTATCGAAACATATGAAATATAGGCACCCTACACAAGAGCCAAAAAATATTGTAATTAGATAATGAAAATCAACACTTAAAAGTGCAGGAAGATCACATATCTATATTACATATCAAATGAATCTAAGTATGGCAGCTGTAATAAACAGAACTGCCCCAACAAGGTAATCAAGGTAACTGGGTTTGAGATTTCTTAAGGTTCCAGCAATCCCAAATGATGAGGCGAATACAATCAGTGTGAGGGAAAATGAACTCACAATAATGAAAACTATCAAAAGAGTAATGACTTGAATAATACCAAGAGGCACAGAAGAAATCATTATGGGCACCAACGCGAAATCTGGGAAAACACTGATGACAAGTACTGAATGCATTGTAAAAGATTCGAATTTTGATTCTTCTTTAGATTCATGCAGACCATTTAAAATGAAGTACACTCCTACTAAAACAAGCATTATCTCCCCTGCATCATAAAGATAAGAGAGAAAAGACCGTATCAATAGTAAACCAATGGCAAGAGCGAGGAGAGCTACAAGCACAGAGGTAAATGCGTGAAGTGCTCCTATAATAATACTGAATGAGAATTTCTTAAAATGAGAAAATTTTCTGACAGATGACACCAATGAAATCGGTACCCAGTGATCTGGAGCTATCATATGGAATGTCGCGAGCAGAATGAGAGATAGGAGAAGGATTAGGAATAGGGTCATTTTAGGTGGAGGGCAAGAGTATATTAAAATTTTATGAATCTATAAGCGAAAAAGCTCCTACCCTCTTGGAGGAGAGGATATCAGAGTACAGTGGAGCTTACCATTAAATACAATTATAGTAATGATACACTATGGAATGACGAAAATGATTAATACAGATTCTCTCTAGAACAATCATTGATAAAGGATGATTTCTGGGAATTTTTCAGGGAAAGAGATATAAAAAGGCAAAGAATAGAATCCCTAATGAGGAAAAGCCAGGATATTGTTGATTATTGCAAGAGAATGATGGGGGGAGGTGACTACTGGCAAATATCGGAGGATGAAATCAGGGTTATATATACCCTTGTCAAATCTGTAGATCCATCTATAGTTGTAGAGACTGGTGTTGGTCCTGGTGTTTCAACGACCGCAATACTATCAGCCATCAGTAAGAATGCTTTACTTATCAGCATAGATCCCGATATACCATATGGAAAAGGTGACAGGGAAATTGGATTTGTAATACCCGCTGAACTGAAATCAAATTTCAAATTTGTAAGGGGTACATCTGCAGAGAGAATGAGAGAAGTTTTAGAGAATATAAGGGAATTGGACATATTTTTTCATGATTCTGACCACACGTATAATAACATCATGTTCGAACTCAACTCAATATGGCCAAAACTTTCCAGGGACTATATAATACTTGTGGACAATTATGACTGGACTCCAGCACCGATGGATTTCGCGAGGGAGAAGAATTTAACTTTATACAATCCAGCTGATGATCTAGCAATCATTTCCAAGCCTTGCATAAGAAAAGGGAAACAATGAAAATTTTAAATTTGCCATATTCCAATCTGAAGGAAATTGCACCTCGTTAAAAGAGATGACATTTAGATATGTGGTAAGATTGAATCAATATCCACTCCTAAACCTTTCAGCCAGTAAAGGGTGAGTATTTCCTTCTCTTTCAAGAAATTCAATTTCCTGGATTGATACTCCTTCATCTCCAATCCAAGTTCAGTCCTGAAAAGAATTAGATTTTCTGCTCTACCTTTGAATCTAAATTTCCTCTTTCCTTGGAGAAGTTCCGACCACTCCTCATCATCAATCTTTCCCTCGCTCCTTTTAATGATATTTTCTACAGATATCCTGACAAAATTCCACGAAAAAGACCTTCCGACAAATGTAAAGGCGGAATAAGATGGAAAAATATTGAATGATACATTATCCAGAATCACCTTCTTCTCCGGTTCCCTTGAAAACAGGGAATAATCTGAAGAAATGAAATCATTTATTGCCTTTTCAACCTGTATTCTATTCAATGGTTCCGGATGAATATAAAGATAGTGTTTTATTACTTTACCTCTTAACTTTACATATTCATCACTCATAACATACCCCTTGACGAATATTCCTTCTATAGAATCAACAATCCTGCATACCTTTAGGCAGTCATCAGTTTTCAACTCTATTATGTTGGAACATGACCTGACATGAGAATCTGTTCTGGATGAAACAACTACTTTATCTATACCGATGGGCCTCAAAGCATTCAGTATTTCACCCTGTACAGTCCTGGCGTCAGGTTGTTTCTGAAAACCGTGGAATGAATCATCATAAGCTATATTCAGCAGGCAAAATTTCATTCCTGTACCTCCTGCTTAACTTATCGGGATATTTAGTATGTGGGAAATACTTGCTCCCCACTATTCTTCTGTAGGCATATTCAAAATCAATTCTATTTCCTTTTGATATTATATACCTGTCATAAATCCTTCCAACTTCTTCATCATCTATGTAAACCTTATCTGACTTAATAACACCTGTAAGTAATTTCTTGGCTATGCCTATCGTGGAAACCCCTTTTACAATTCCAACAACTGTTGCAACTCCCTTCCTGTCCCTGTGAAGTATGCCATTTCCATCTATCATATTGATGCATCCTCTTTCAGTCAGTGCATCATATATCTCCCCTTCTCTTAAATACAGATAGTTTGGAATGTATGGAGATTTGACCTCTCTCACCGCAACCTGGAATTCAATTTTTTCCTTGAATGTAACTCCAACTCCTATACCAATATCACCAATATATGAAATATCTAACGCCCTGAGACAATCTGGTCTGTCATCACTTTCATCCATCCTCAATCCATTGCTCCATTCTCTGTACCTCTGGAGTGGAAAATCTGTTTTGAAATCTTTGAATCTCATACTGTCAAAATTATCTATTTTTCCATTTACGATAACTATTCCTTCCTTTTTCAATCTCCTCATCTTTTCCTCTATTCCAAGAGAATGCGTGAACCCTCCTAGACTTCCGTCCGAGTTCACCACTCTGTGGCACGGATATTTAGCAGGATTCTTGTTGTTTGACAGCATCTGGCCTACAGCTCTGGAAGCAATTATATCACCGAGGGCGACTGCAATATCCCCGTATGTGGTCACGTATCCCTCTGGAATCTGCTCCATTAGTTTGTAAAACTCATCATAAATATTAAGTTCAAACTTCACTCAGTTTCACTTCCAGCTCCATCAGATCATTGGCGATTTCCGTATTTTCGAAAACCTGTTTCGCCTCTGAAAGAATTGGATTTATATCGTTATATCTCGGGCTGAAATGCATCAGAATGAGCTTCTTTGAATTTGAAAGCAAAGCCTGTTCAGCTGCATCCCTGCCAGTAGAATGGCCGTAAGCTCTCACCTTATCTGCCAGGCTCATTTCCCCGGTAGCCTCATGTATCAAAACGGTGGAATCCTTAAAAAGTTCTATGAGATGAGCGTCCTTTCTAGTATCGCCAGAATAAGATATTTTTCTTCCCCTCCTTATCTCTGATGACAAATCCTTTATGCTTATTGTTCTTCCTTCTATGTTGATTTCACCGAGTCTTCTTATTTTTTCGAGCATTTTTCTGGGTACGTTCTTTTCCTTTATTTTCTCCTCATCAAACTTGAAGGAATCCTTTTCCTTGAGCGCGAAAGAAAGTGCTGGAACAGGATGACTTGCGCGGTATGACTGAACAGTATAATCACCAAAATCTATTGTGGTTCCGTCGTGCATCTCCTTTATGGATATATCAAAACTCAATGAATAATAACCTAAAGATAGCAAATCTGATATTATTGTTGATGCACCTGATGGCCCGTATATCTCCAAAGGTTCCTCTCTTCCATAAAGACTCATTGTCTGTACAAGCCCTGGGAGACCGAGAAAATGATCTCCGTGAAAATGTGATATGAAAATTCTCTTAATCTTCATTATGGACAGGGAACTTTTCATAATTCTTGTCTGTGTTCCTTCCCCGCAATCAAAGAGTATTGCTTCCTCTCCAACCCTTATCCCAATGGAGGCAGTGTTCCTGAACTGCGTGGGCCAGGATCCCCCAGTTCCGAAAAAATAGAGCCTGATAGAACTTATCATTCAATTCTCGCTCCACATATCATTCTCTATAATCTTAAGGTCTTCTATTTTACTTCTCGTCCTGGGCCTTGGTGGAAGGAAATAACAGTCACAGGAAGATGGGATGGATAGGAAAATATCGAATGCCCCAATTTTCTCCGACATTCTTTCTATTTCTATCTTGTCAAATCCTATCAAGGGCCTGAATACAGGGATCTTGATCTTTTCTTCAATAGTATTGAGATTATCAAGTGTCTGTGATGCAACCTGACCCAAATTTTCACCTGTAACTATTGCCTTGGCCCCAATTTCTTCTGCATATTTTTGGGCCTCTTCATACATTATTCTCTTGCAGAATATACATGTCCATTTCTCCTCTCCTCTCTCCCTCAGTTTCAGGACAGTCGGTCCAAGAAGCTTCCTGTGATCCATGATTTTAATTTCAATAGGATAAGGGCTGAATTTTTCCAGCAGTTCCTTATTTCTGAACACTTTCTCGAGTAGTCTGGAACTCTGGAAATAATGTATAAGGCTGATCTCCATCCCCCTCTTGAGCATCATGTATGCAGCCACCGGAGAATCTATACCCCCTGAAATTAGAACTACTCCTCTACCTTGAGTTCTTACCGGAATCCCTCCCGGTCCTTCCTGACTTTTCGTGTAAATGTATGTATAATCCCTGCCAATATCAACACCTATGTTTACATCATAATGATGCAGATCAACCTTGGCCTCCGGATTATTATTGAGAATGATTTCCCCCAGCTTGGAGGAATAATCCTGTGAATTGTAAGGGAATTCCTTATATCTCCTATTTACCGATACCCTGAATGTTCCCTTTATTCTGATGCTCGAAATTTTTTCTTCAATCTTCTCTGGGTTGGTATTGACCCTTTCTGCAACTGAAAAAGATGATATCCCGAATACCGTTGAAAGGATGGGACTTATATCAACTTCACTCTCTATTATAAGCCTGGTCTGCTCTATATCTATTTTAGCTTCAATCCCGAACTCATTGAGCTTTGCCATTATATTCCTGGCCAGAAGTTCTTCAAAAAAACTCCTGTTATCCCCTTTAGTACCTATTTCAGAGTACCTTACCAAAGTTAGCACGTATGGAAAAGGCATAACTATTTTAACTATTTTTCTTAGTTTATTGAACAATTTCAATCAAAGATAAATATATAGAAATCATGGGCCATAAGTATGGACGTATTTACGACATTCCTCCACATCTTTATTCCTCTTTTCGTGGTCGTAGATCCTTTCGCAGCCATGATTATGTTCATAGGATATGCAAGAAATGCCTCAAAGTACGAGAGAAGGAGAATAGTGAATGATGCATCATTAACCAGCTTCCTGATCCTGATTTTCTTTGCATTCCTGGGTTATTATATACTCCTCTACTTCGGCATATCAATAGCAGCTCTGGAAATTGCCGGAGGAATACTGATACTTCTTACAAGTGTTGAAATGGTGACTGAGGGGGATAAGCCTTCAGGTGGGAGGAAAAAGAGCGCACAGAATGAACAGGGAAGAGACATGGGCATAGTCCCTCTTGGAACTCCTCTGCTCGCTGGTCCCGGTGCAATCTCTCTGGTCATAATTCTCATGCATGATTACAATTGGATTTATGTTACTCTGAGCATAATACTTGTTTCTGTGGTAACATACATTTTATTTGCTTCCAGCTTTTACATATATGACATAATAAAGGAAAAGGGAGCAAGAGCACTCACAAGGGTGTTCGGTGTGCTCGTTGCAGGTTTCGCAATTCAGTACATCTTGACAGGGATAGTGATGTTTTTCCACATCTGAGCAATTGCAGGAAAAGCGGCAGGAATCAAAATCCTTTTTATAAGTACAAAGTATACTTAAAAGTGCAAATCATAAAAGAGGATATGCAGAATTTACCAAAGATTATAGATCATCTGAAAAGGGCTCCAGTTGTTATGCCAACAGAGACACTGTATGCCATTGTAGCTCCTGTGATGGACAAGAGCCTTTTCGATCAGGTTTATTCGCTTAAAAATATGAAGATGAATACGGCAAGTCCCATTGGATTTTATGGGCTCAGGGATATGGAACGCTTCTGTGCCATGGATCAGGGAGCCAAAAATATAGTAAAAAAGCTTATGCCTGGCCCTCTCACCCTCATTCTCAATGCGAAGGTTGATGGGCACTGGGTGGTCAACAAGAAAATTGCTGCAAGGATATCTTCGAATAACCTAATCAGGGAGGTTGCTAGGGAAATAGGGCCTGTAACACTCATAGGAGCAAATGTCAGGGGGTTTAAATTGTCCTCGGACCTCAAGGAGATAATTGCCCAGTTTGGAAACAAAATATCGCTGTATGTGGATGGAGGTATATTAAAAGGTTCACCCTCGACTATTTATGATTATACTACCAAGACATTGATAAGGGAAGGTTCAATACCCATTAGAGAAATTAGGGGTGCTGAAAATGGACTATGATGATTATGTTCAGGCTGGTAAAATAGCCTCTGTAGCCAGAAGTGAAGGCTATAAAATGATAGAGGAAAATGTCAAGTTGCTGGATGTTGCAGAATATGTGGAAGATTACATAAGAAAAAGCGGTGCGCAGATAGCATTTCCGGTGAATTTATCCATCAACAATGAGGCAGCTCATTTTACACCTCCTCCAGGCAGCGACCTAGTTTTCCATCAGGGTGATCTGGTGAAACTGGATCTAGGAGCAGAGATTAATGGATTCATTGCTGATACTGCTGTAACAAAGGAAGTATCAACAAATAACTGGACAAATCTAATAAAGGCATCAGAAGAGGCGCTGAATAATGCCATAAAGAAAGTGAAGGTAGGTGCCATGACATCCGAAATAGGGAGGGAAATTGAGGCCACAATTAAAAGATACGGTTACAACCCGGTGTACAATCTCACAGGTCACACACTGGAAAAATATCTTTTGCACGCGGGTACTTCTTTTCCCAACTATGATGATGGCTCGAGGGTCAAGCTTTATCCCGGGATGGCATTCGCAATAGAGCCATTTGCCACCACAGGAAGGGGGAGGGTCCGGGGTCTGGAATTCGGGAACATAATGCTGTCCTTGAAGAATGAATCGATGGAATACCTGAAAGATATACATAAATTTTCGAGGGGGCTCCCATTCTCCATGAGGGACCTTGCCAGACATTTCAGTAATTATGAAGAAATTGCCAGGGAATCTGAGAAGAAAAAATATCTCTATTTTTACCCTGTCCTCAAGGAAAATAAAGGAGAAATGGTTTCGCAGACTGAGCACACAATATACCTCAGAGAGGACGGTCCTGTGGTAACAACTCTATGATTTCCCTGTCAATTGATTTAAAGAGTTCATCAAGAGTGCAATTGGAATCTATGAATTTCAGATTCTTGATTCTACCCTGAAGCCTGAAATACATCTGCTGGACACCTTCCAGAAATTCCTTTTTCTCGAATCTTGAAAATGTCCCCCTCTTGCCTATCCTGTCGAGCGCAAGGTCAACATCTGAATAAAGCACGAATACGAAATCCGGGATTCTGGGCAGAAGTTTTCCTATCTGCATAAAGAAACTGAAATAATCATCATAAGAAGGAAATTTACTGGAAAGATAAACGCCCTGATAAGCATAGCTCGAATAGAGTGACCTATCCGATACGAAGTTCCTGTCAGGATCCAGGTCTTTCAGGAAATTTGATCTATCGGCCATGAACAGAAAGAAATCTGTGAGCGGGTCCCAGTTCTTATTCACAATGAAATTTCCAAGCTCATCATTTGAGGGTTCCTGTATTTTCACAAAACCAAATCTCTCTGAAATGTGATTTGCCACGTGTGTTTTTCCAGTCCCGTCAATACCCTCTATAGCTATATACAATTTAGAAGAATGAGTCAATGCTTCTCTGCACCCCCGATTTTTTGACATCCTTCAGCCTCGAAAGAGCTGATTTCACCCTTTCCACCGAGAAATTGTGTCTTGAAACTAGAATTTCAAGAACTCTATTCTCATCCATTTCCGGAATGGAAATATTGCCAGGATCAAAAACTTCCGGATTGAGGAATATCTCTTTTATTTCATCATAATACTCTATGCTTATATCAGGAATATTTGATAAAGAACCATATTTCCTTATAAGCTGCAGTGCCTTCTTAGGGCCAATTCCCTTTATTCCATCATTGAAGTCAGTGCCGATCAGTATTCCCATGTCTATAAGCTGTTCCCTGGTTATTGAGAGGGAACGGAGTGTCTCTGCCAGATCTATCATTTCAGGGCTAACATCCTGTGATCTCCCAGTTCTAGCATTTCTTCTCTTCCCGGTTACAGTTAGATTCCTGATCAGTCTTGGAGCTCCAAACAGGAGAGAGTCATAGTCCTGGGATACAACAGAATAGACCCTCCCTCTCTGGGATAAAAATGAAGCCTCAGCCTCCCCCTCTGATGGTGAATCTATGGTAGGGACACCAAGGGCGTTGAGTAATTCCTTAGATTCATCTACCATCTCCTTCGTCAGCCTTGAAGTCCTAGACGCGAAGCTCTTCGCACGTTCCACATCCCCCATGGCAAGTGATGTCCTGTACTCTTCCTCAGCCTTTTCTTTCAGTGCAATCCTCTCCTTTATTGTCTTGTCCTTCAGAGGATGCGGTTTACCATCAAAAACATAGACTAGAATGATTCCGCTTTCAAGAAGATTGACACTCCTGTAAAACAGACCGGATAAATGGGAGGTTATATTCCCGTAATTATCCTTAAGTGGGCTTCCATCATATTCTCTTATGTTGCTCAGGAATTGATAAATAACGTTGAATGCATCTACCCCAACCATCCTTCCATTGAGTGTTTTGAGATCAATCTCCCTTGGTTGAAGCAGTGAGGATATATCTACTCCCATAATTATTAAATAATTATTTTACAGTATTAAATTTATTCAATGCCTTTTTCAGTGATTGAGAATGAACATCTCTTCTGTTCCGGGAGGCTCCTGTGTTTCATCACAACTATGTCCCTTCTCCCAGAACCAGTCTTTTCAATTTTGAGTATCGCCTTGGCCATGTGAGCTAATCCGGAACCGCCAACTGGAAGTACGTTGCTAGAATCCTTTTCTGTATACACCTGATTAACAATTATAACAGGAATATTGAGATTCATTGCCAGATTGTTTAGCATCTCAACCTGGTATGTCAGTGTATTCCCATACCTCTTTCTCAATTCAGCCCTCTTATCCCTTTCTGCCCTGTAATGTGCCGTAATTGTGTCAAAAATGATCATCCTTATATCAGGAATCGCCTGAGATAGATTTGCTATTTTTGTTACTGTTTCAAGCTGTTCATCATAGCTACGTACTCTGAAGAATTTTATATTTGACAGTATGCTCTGATCGACTGTTATCTGTGCTATTCTATCACTGGAAACACCTTCAGAATCTATGTAGATGACAGTTCCAGTTTTAGCCGAATTTATTGCCACGAAAAGACAGAAATTGGTCTTACCCGAACCAGCTTCTCCATAAATCTCAGTGATTATTCCAGTCTCCAGACCTCCACCCAGACAAATATCCAATCTTGATATTCCAGTTGAAACCCTTTCATTCATAGTAAATCATTTAGAGCTCTGGTGAGGTCCCTGAGATCGTTGTTCCTTATTATCAGGTCAACTCCTTCAATATCTTCATCAGAATTAAATAGAATTGAATAATCGGAATTTGAGAACATGTCCCTGTCCCAGGAAGAGTCGCCAACAGAAATTTTTTTACCATCATAGCTCCTCAGAATTTTTCCTTTCTGTGAGGGTTCAACGTATGCCTTTCCCCCAACAAGGTATCCATCTTTGAAGATCAGTTTGTTGGAATGCACATCATCAATTGGATAAAAATCCTTTATCCTGTTGACAATGACATCCACACCCCCTGAAATAGCAATCTTCTTCCCACTGAATTTCCTCAGGAATTCTGATAGCACCTCATGATTGGGGTTAGGAATTACATCTTTGCTTATCTTCAGGAAGTCATTATAATGAATCCTTCCTTTTTTCTGTAACCAGAGACTGACATCACGCTCGACAAATTCATCATAGCTTATTCTATTTTCAATGTACAATCTGAGCGAATCTCCGTTATTAACTCCAAAATAGTTGTGTATTGTGGACCAGCTACTCTTTGAGCTTAAAAGCACACCATCAACATCAAACGCCAGAACTGTTTCTTTCATTATATCTCGCATGATTACGAAGTTAATTAATTTTTAAGTGGAGACAGCGATCCGCATTTCCCGTGCCCTCGCGGAACACAGTACACGTGCGGAACGTGGACGGGCTTAACCTTCGGGTTCGAAATGAGACCGGGTGTTTCCCCGTCGCTATGGCCGTCAACCAATACGTAATAGTGAAGAGGTATTTAATCATTTTTTCCTTCAAGTTTTCTCGAATGGATTGAAAACAGCACAGACCCAACCATGATACTGAGTACCACTATGAAGAAAATGGTATTGGAAAACTCGTTGAAAAGATTGGGATCAAGGGATAAAAGAACTCCCAATAATACAACAACAGTTGAGCCCCTCAGGGAAAAAGAAGAGAGTATGTTTCTGTAATTTCCAATCCACTTTGTTGCCAGATCAATGGAATAAATCTCAGCATATCTGAGGCCAGCCAGAGTGAGTGTTATGATGGCTGCAAAGATAAGGGATTTAATATCGAAAATATTAACGAACGTTCCTATATAAACATAGAAGAATGATAACACAAAGAATGAAATCTCATCATTGAACATTGTAAGCTTATCCGTATCAACTTTCCCGGCTATCTTAATCAATTTGCTTATCTGTCCTGAAGTGGATATTATTAGTGCGAATGTGAATATGGAAAGGATGGGAGAGGCATTCAGGTAATCAGATAGACCCCAGAGCAGGAAGAGAATGGCAACAGTCACCATGTAATAATGAGGAGTTATTGCCTGTTTCAGTGTTATCAGCCAGAGCAATCCAACAACCCCTCCTAATACTATTCCCTCAGAGATGCTGGCGAAAAGGTAACTTGTTATTCCTATGACGGAGGAATTATTATTTATGATATCAATTATGAGGAGGACCGCAATAATATTAAGCACACTGTTGAAAATGGTCTCTATTTTAACCATATTCCTTATCTTCTCATCCAGCCTTACTCTCTCTATTAAAGGAGTTATAAAGGTTACAGAAGTCTCGCTCAATATTGCGGAAATAAGAAGGCTCTCCAGAAGAGAGATGTGGAATATATAATACAAAATGGGTGTTAGCGTGGCAATAATAAATAAGACATCTACTACAGCCACCGTGATTCCCCTGGATATAGCTCCCTCGGAATTCATGAAATTTATTTTCAGAAGACCTCCGAATACTATGAGGATCAGAGCTATGGTTCCAAAGAGACCTACAAATTCCCTCAGAACAAGAAGATATTTCAGTGGAATGATTCCTGAATAATGAATGAGAATACCTATCAATAACAAAAGAAGCATATCGGGGATTCTTTTCTTCCTGAATGCAATTTCCCCTATGAAACCTAGGAAGATTATCCCCGACAACAGGATCAGTATTTCATTTTCAGAAATCAATAATCATATAGAAATTAATAATATAAAAAAATTCACTTCTGTATTAAATAAAATTATTCTCGAGTTCTCCTATATTTTCTATCTCTATCCTGACATCATCACCGCTGGATAGCCATTTCCTCCTATCTTCAGGCATGCCACTTATAACTCCGTCAGGAGTTCCTGTTGAAATTATGTCTCCTGGTTCAAGGGGAATGTAATTTGAGATGTAGCTGATCAGCTTCCTTATGGGAAATATCATGTTCCCGGTATTGGAGTCCTGTCTGAGTTCTCCATTGACATAAGTCCTTATATCAAGATCCTGTGGGTCTGGAATCTCGTCTGCAGTAACAAGCAAAGGCCCGTTTGGATAAAACTGATCAAGAGTTTTTCCGAGAAGATACTGGGAAGTCCTGTACTGCAGTTCCCTCGATGAGATATCATTGCCTATGAAATAGCCAAACACATATTTCAGAGCATCCTCCTCCCTAACTCTAAAACCATGAGTTCCAATCATCACGCCAAGCTCGCCCTCATAATCTATTTTCAGGTTATTGTCAATTATCCTTATTTTCTCCAGATGAGAGGCGAGAGTGTTATTGAACTTGCTAAAAATTACAGGATATTTTGGAATCTCCTTCTTTGTCTCCTGAATATGGGCCTGATAATTCAGACCAATGCATATAATTTTTCCAGGCCTACCAACAGCAGGTAAATATGCTGTATCCTTCAAATCATATTTACTGAATTCACCTTTCTTCAGCTTTGCTTTTATTGAGTCTATATAATAGAAAACATTCTCTATATCAACTTGTTTCCCTATCAATTCTGGGACGGAAATAATCTCCCTATTCTCCATTATGTATAATATTTCC
>JAGDXO010000007.1 GCA_023256615.1 Thermoplasmata archaeon | reverse complement strand
TGATGATGGCACATTTCCTTATTTAGCCCTTCTATAATAACTTTTTTACTAAATCCAAGCGTTTTTCATTAGAGCTAAGTTACGTTCTTCAAGTAATCTAATGTTAATAATTTTTTACAATATTATCTCCATTTTAAGATACTTATTTCAATGAAATTTTTGAAATATTTAAAATCATAAAAATTAAATTCTATTTAATATTAAATAATGAAGGTATCTGATTTTTTCCTTTGACCAAATCACGTCTTTTTTTAAATAATAATACAATTTTATTTATATTTGTCTTCGTCTCCTATTATATGAAATAAATCCATTTTCTAAATCATTTATTATCAGGTCCTTAGGTCGCTTTGATGGATTACCATACCCTCCTCCACCTGCAGTCCGAATTTCAAAAGAGTCGTTTTCATTAAGATTATAAGTTCCCTTTATTCTCACTTTTCTTCTTTTGTAATTCTTAGTCAGTATAACTTCAGTCCTGCTACCTGGCAACCCTCCTTGAAGTCCCCATGGACTATGTATTCCCCTTTCAGAAAGTACCGTAACTGTGACAGAGCCCTCTCTAACTTTATATACTCGTACTATACCGCATCCACCTCTGTGTTCCCCCAATCCACCACTGTTAGTCCTAAATTCATATTTTGTTATAATTAGAGGTAAATTCTTTTCTATTTCTTCTATTGGTGTATTCATAGTATTTGTCATATTTGAGTGAACTCCATCTATTCCATCCATGCTCTTTCTTCCTCCAAGCCCCACCCCTATAGTTTCATAAAAGGCCCAAGTCTTATTTTTATATAGCCCTCCCATCATGATGTTATTCATCGAACCTCCAGCAGCTGCTGGAACCTTATCGGGTAGAGCTTTGCTCATAGCTAGATAAATAAGGTCGGCATTCCTTTGCGAGGTCTCTACATTTCCGCCAGCAACCGGAGCTGGAAAAATTGGATTAACAATTGTACCTTTATTTGCTATAATTTTTATGGCTTTAAATGTACCATAATTAACGGGTACATCCTCTCCAAACAAACTTCTAAATACAAAATGAACTCCTGAAATTGTCACCCCAAATACTGCGTTCAGTGGAGAATCCACTTGCATATCTGTCCCGTTATAATCCACCTTTATTTCCCTATTTCCTATAGATATTTTAACTTGCAATTTTATGTCTTTTCCTTTTGGTGATTCAAGAAAGTCCTGTGCTTCGTAATTTCCTTTTTTGATTAATTCTATTTTTGATAAAGTCATTTTTTCTGCATATGAAAATGCTGAAATATTTGCTTCTTCAAATGCTTTAATTCCATACTTGTCTACAATCTCTTTTACTCTCTTTTCTCCAGTCAAATTTGCGGCTACTTGTGCCTTTAGGTCTCCTCCCCTTTCATATGGATTTCTTGAATTTATAGAAAACAATGAAAAAACATCTCTATTAAACTCACCATTTCTTATAAGTAATACTGGGTTTATAATTAATCCTTCTTCATAAAGAGATTTTGCGTCAAATGAGATGCTTCCAGGAACTTTACCACCTATATCAGAATGATGTGCTTTGTTAGCTGAAAATGCAATCAGTTTCTCATTTGAGAAAATTGGTCTTATAACAGTAACATCGTTAAGGTGTGTACCTGCGATATAAGGATTATTAACAATAATCATAGAATTCTTTTCAATTTCTAACGATTCTCTTTCCATGTACTCAATAGTGTTCTTAAGACCCCATGGAAGAGAGCCTAAGTGTACAGGTATATGCTCGGCCTGGGCAAGCAATCTTCCCTCTGAATCAAATATTGCTGCAGAATGATCCATTCTTTCCTTAATATTTGGGGAATACGCAGAATTTCTCAAAGCTATTCCCATTTCCTCGCTTGAATAGAATAATGAATTTCTAATAATTTGATTTACGAACTGCTCCAATTCAATCCCTCCTTAATATTATGTTTAGGTATTTATCTACTGACCAACTCCATCCTGGATTAACTACTATAGTTGAATCATATCCTTCAATAATAGATGGCCCTACACCTTTTGATTTTGTGTTTAAATCTTTCCTTGTATAAACAGGAGTCTTTAACTGTTTCCCATTAAAATAAACCATTCTTTCCTTATTTTTAATTTTTGAATCATTTTTAGTGCTTTCCTTCAATTCAATTTTTGGTACCTTTACCTTGGCAGTCACTCTTGTATTCACTATTTCAATAGGATCATTTGAATAGTACCCATACATCTTCTTATGTTCATCCTTAAAAGCTGCAAATGGATCGGTCTCTTCTGACAAGGGTATTGAAAGATCGTAAGATTGGCCTACATAATGCATATCTAGAGATTTTTCAATTTCTAAATTTTCATATCCTTCTTTACTTAAATTACTTTTAGCTTCCTGCTCCAGATCAGCTATTTGTTTTTTAATTTCATCCATAGATAAACCAATTCCCGATCTCGAAAATGATCTAACTATATCAACTGTCAAAAGTCCATAAGCTGAGAATAATCCTGGATTTAATGGTACAAGTATCTCGCTGATTCCAATCTCTTCAGCCAAATCGCAAGAGTGAATTGGGCCAGCGCCCCCAAAGGAAATCATCATAAAATCTCTTGGATCTCTCCCACGTTCGATACTTACAATGGATATTGCTTTAGCCATTGAATTGTTAATTATTTTAATTATTCCTTCTGCTGCGGAGATAATATCTATTCCCATCCTCTTGGCAATATTATTATCAATAGCTTCTTCTGAGAGGTGTTTGTATATTTTCATTTTACCCCCAAGAAGATATTCGGGATTCAATTTACCGAGAACTATGTTTGCATCTGTTATCGTTGGTTCCTTCCCCCCAAGTCCATAAGCAGCCGGTCCTGGATCTGCCCCTGCACTTTTAGGTCCAGCTCTGAGGGCCCCTGCCTCGTCAACCCAAGCTATTGTACCTCCTCCTGCGCTGACCTCTGCCAGATCAATAAACGGAAACCTGACTGTATATCCGCTCCCTTTTATGGATCTTCCACTATGTGTTTTTCCAGCAGCCTCAAATTCTGATGATATATCAGGCCTCCCTCCTATTATAGTGCCAGCCTTTGCTGTTGTTCCGCCCATGTCAAAAGTAATGACCCTTTCTAAGCCAAGAATATTTGATATATAACTAGATGCCATAACACCTGCCGAAGGGCCTGACTCTATAATAGATATTGGACTTTTGGAAGTGTAATCAATTGAGTTAAGTCCTCCATTAGAGCTCATAATATATATTGGAGCCTTAATTTTCAACTTATCTAAATCATTCTTAAGATTTTGTAAATATGCTGATATTAGTGGAGCTAGAACTGCATTAACTACTGTTGTACTTGTCCTTTCAAATTCTCTGAATTCTGGGTTTGTTTCAAACGATGTGAAAATATATCCATTATAATCCTTGAGATATTCTTTAACCATCATTTCATGCTTCGGATTTACATAAGAATTCAAAAGAGATATTGCTACTGCTTCTATCTTGTTTTGAGCCAATTTTTTCTTTAAAATTTCTATTTCTTTTCTATTAATTGGTTCTATCTCCTTTCCGTCGAAAGTAATTCTTCCTGAGATTGTATATCTGAATTTCCTCTTTATTAAAGGTTCTGGTCTCGAGAATTCTAGATCATAAATTTGAGATCGTCTCTGCCTCCCTATCTCTAAAATATCTTTAAACCCTTTATTTGTTATTAGTGCAGCCTTTGCAATATTATTTTTAGTAAGTAAAGCATTCGTGGCAACTGTGCTGGCATGCGTAATCATACTTATTTTATTTAGGTCTATTTGAATGGACTCCAGTGCCTTTATTACGGCATTTTCTGGATTATCTGGTGTACTGGGAATTTTTAACAATTCAACTTCCTTTGTTTTAGAATTAAAAACTACAACATCAGTAAACGTACCACCGATATCTATTCCAACGAAAATATTTTCCTTTTTTCCACTCATAAAAAATAAATAAAAGCTCTTTTGAAAAAGTTATTGGTAAATCTTGATTAGATTTCAGATATTATCTAACCTTATAATTTCTTGCCATAACATTCATGTTGACTTAAGTAAAAAAAGTAAAAAATAAAATTTTTAAGTCTTTGATTTAGAGTCATCGAGAGGTATATCCTTTGTTTCTTTTATTTTAGCTACAGAAGCTATCGCTATGAAAGAAAATATAATTCCGTATAAAGTATATATAAAAAAAAGACCTATCACCAACTGCAATTTAGGGGTATTGTGCCGGACCCGCTATGTATGCGTTTGCGAATTGATATGCAAATGAGTTTCCAGTATACCTTACATTTGTCGGGAATATTTCAGAAACTATTGCACCTTTAGAAGTTTATCCAATCCTATGGTAAATACCATAGAGTATCAGCAATATTATTAAACCGTCTGCAGATTTATAAAGTATGGATGGAAATACCATTACAAGGAATATTAAATTTGCGACTATTGCCATTGTTCTTCTTCCTACACGATCTGATAATACTCTTCCTATTCTGCAAATGCAAAAGTTATAATTGTTAATTTGGCGAGATGAGCTGTCACAATTTTTTCAACTTCAAATAATGAGGGAAGTAAAGATACACCTATATAGTAAATAGTCCCTGATGAAGCCACAATAAAGGTTGAAAATAGAAGTTTTGTTTTATGATGTTTAAAAAAAATCCGAATTTTGGATATTTTTGAATTTTATTTTCCTTTTCTATTGCCTCAAATATTGGGATCTCAGGAATTTTCAATCCTATGAATACCCCAATTATTAAAACTATAAAGGCTAGTAAATAAGGGATTCTCCATCCGTAAGAATAAAACGCAGAAGATGATAAAATAATGGTCAGAATTAGAAAAGCTAAAGACCCTAGAATAAGGCCGATCCCGACAGTTGATTGAACAAATGATGCCATGGTACTCTTTTATCTTTAAGATTTTCAAGATTTTAAAGCATGACACCTCCCCATTTGCCACCAAAACCAAGAATAAGCCTGACTTTTTTCTAGCGGAGGCGAACCTACTATGAACCCCACGCCCCGAACGGGATTTGAACCCGTGTCACGAGCTCGACAGGCTCGTATGATAGGCCACTACACTATCGGGGCTTCTTGGCCTTATTATCAAACTTTATTTAATCCTTTTTACTAGAAGGAAATAATCTGCTTAGTGCGTTCATTTCTCCTTTCAGTATATGTTTCATGGCCATACCTGTAAATGGAAACCATATACCTCTCATTCTCATTTTACCTATGATCAAAATTTTTTCATCTTGCACCTGAATTATTTGAAACCCTTTAATAGGGCCGTTACCATATTTTATTATTACCGACCTATCATTTTTGTTAAAATCTATTTTTTCAATCTGTTTCTTTTGTCTGAATGCAAGAACGGATTCTCTTGTACTTTCATCTATGTTTTTGATTGAAATATGCCCTTTCCAAATATTTGTATCATCAAGACTTTCCATAAGCTTTTGATACGCATCGTAAGGCTGGTCATTGAGAGGAAATTCCCGATAAAATTTCATTGAACTTAATTGTTTACATGAATATATTTTCTTTCACTTAGTCTCTATAGATTGTTAATAGAATTTTATAATAGAAACTATTCATCATTTAATGAATAATTTATTTTCAAATGGAGTGGTTAGTAGCATAGGAATAGGGACATGGCAAATGGGATTGAAAGGTTGGGGCAAGGATTATGATGAAAATTCCGTAATTGAAGCATTTAAATACGCTGTTAACAATGGAATTAATTTTGTAGATACAGCTGAAATATATGGTGCAGGAAACTCTGAAATACTCATTGGTCAGTCATTAGAGACTCTTGAAAGAAAGAATATCATAATCGCCACAAAGGTTGCAGGATATAACGCTACTCCGTCCAGGGTTTTTAAGAGCATTAAAGGTAGCTTGAGAAGATTGAGAATTGATTATGTTGATCTCTATCAGATTCATTGGGAGCCATCTATTTATACAAACCTGGAAGAACTTTTTCATTCAATGGAAAAGCTTGCCAAGGAGGGCCTTATAAATCATATTGGAGTATCCAATTTCTCTTATGAAATGTTGAAAAGAGCTTCTGGTTACTTAAGGGACCATAATATAGAAAGTAATCAGATAAAATTTAATATCGTTGAAAGACCAGATGATGATTTGATTTCTTATATGAATTCTAACGATATCAAATTGATTGCGTGGAGCCCATTAGGTCAGGGTTTTTTATCTGGTAAATATTCTTTCAGACAAAAACCAAAAGGAGGTATAAGAAAGGTGAATTACCTCTTCAGTGATAAGAACCTGAAGAGGTTCGACCCATTATTGAAAACATTAAAGGAAATATCTTCAAAAAAAGGAGTTTCAGTGACTCAGATTGTACTTGCCTATGAAGCTGAACTTAATGTTCTCCCTATACCCGGTTTCAAGAATATGAAGCAGGCCGAAGAGATTTCAGGTGCATTGAAAATTCATTTGACAAGTGAGGAAAAGAATAGTATTGAAAAGTCACTTGAAGTAACTGGAATTATCAATGTAAAGGAGACGATGTTTCCAAGAATAATTCCAAATACCATTGTTAGGGTGATGTCTCTTTTCCTATAATAGACAATTGCTATAATTAAATATCGGCAAAAGCTAAATATAGTTAAAGATTGAGTCTTTCGATTAATATGAGTTCAATAGTATCTTATGGGTCATACGTACCAAGATACAGAATAAGAGCAGAGGAGATTGCAAGAGTGTGGGGAGAGGATCCAGAGAACATAAAAGGTGGATTGATGATATACAGTAAATCTGTGCCTGGACCCGATGAGGATGTGCTGACTATTTCTGCTGAAGCTGGGAAAAATGCAATTAAAAGGACAGATGTTAGTAAAAAAACAATAGGTGCGATTTTCGTTGGGTCAGAAAGCCATCCATATGCGGTAAAACCAACAGCTTCAATACTTGTAGAGGCTCTAGGACTGCCGAATGATATTCATTCAGCGGATTATGAATTCGCTTGCAAGGCCGGAACAGCTGCAATACAGAACGTTATGGGACTTGTTGACAGCGGAATGATTGAAAATGGAATGGCAATTGGAGCAGATACTTCTCAGGGTGCACCTGGAGATGCACTGGAATATTCTGCCTCGGCAGGAGGGACAGCTTTCATAATAGGAAAAAAAGGCATTGCTGAAATTAATAAGACATATTCTTTTACAACGGATACCCCGGATTTCTGGAGAAGAGAGGGAGAAAAGTATCCGAGCCACGGAGGAAGATTCACTGGAGAACCTGCCTATTTCAAGCATGTACTGACTGGGGCCAAGAGAATGATGGAAATGCAAGGAACAAAGCCAGAGGATTATGATTATGCAGTATTCCATCAACCAAATGGCAAATTCCCAACGAGAGCGGCAAAAATGCTTGGATTCAAGGATGAACAGGTTAAAGATGGCCTTTTAACTCCATATATTGGAAACACATATTCTAGTTCCATGATAATAGGATTATCTGCCATACTTGACAAAGCTGAACCAGGTGACAGGATACTTGCCGTAGCATTCGGAAGTGGAGCAGGTTCCGATGCTTTTGATATTACAGTAAATGATTCCATTAAATCTTATAAAAGGGACAGGGCCCCTGGTGTAATGGAACAAATTAACAGGCCTATATGGATAGATTATGCTAATTATGTAAAGTACAGGGGAAAAATAATTATGAGGGGTGAATAAAATGAGAGATGTGTATATCATAGGTGTTGGATCAACGAAATACGGGGAACTTTGGGATATGAGCCTCAGGGAACTTGCTTCTGAAGCTGGTCTGAAGGCATTGATGGATGCAGGCATCAAGGCTGAAGAGATAGATGCGTTATATGGGGCAAATACAAGTGCAGGTCAATTTATAGATCAAGAACATATAGCTGCATTAATTTCCGATTATTCAGGAATTAGCGAGCTTGGTATACCTGCAGTTAGGATTGAAGCTGGAGCTGCAAGCGGTGGTGCTGCTTTAAATCAAGCATATTTGGCTGTGAAATCCGGCCAGTATGATACTGTAGTGGTTGGAGGGGTTGAAAAGATGACTGATGTTCCTTCAGAAGTCGCCAATGAAATAATCGGAGGTTCTCTTGACGCTGAATGGGAAACATTCTTCGGCGTAACTGAAGCATCGGTCGCAGCCATGATAGCGAAAAGGCATGAGTATGATGAAAGAGTTAAAAGGGAACATTATGCGGTTTTCCCTGTCATTTCTCACAAACATGCTTCCATGAACCCTTCATCTCATTTCAAGAATGTGATCAAGCTCGAGGATGTAATAAATGCCAGTCCAGTTGCTGAACCACTGACAGTATATGATACTGCGCCACTTAGTGATGGAGCATCGGCCATAGTGATTACAGCAGACAAGAAAAAAATAAAAGAGTCTGAGAACCCAATTAGAATTAAAGCTAGCACAATGGCCAATGATTTCCTTTCCCTGCATGACAGGAAGAAAATTGATAGTTTTAAAGCAGTCAACAAAAGCGTGAAGGAAGCTTTAAAGCAATCAGGATTAAATCTTGGTAATATAGACGGATATGAAATACATGATTCCTACAGCATAGGCTCACTCATACAAATGGAGGAGATTTTCGGTAAAGAGGCTATAAAGATGGTTGAAAATAATGAATATTATTTCAATTCGTCCCATCCCTTAAATGTTTCCGGAGGATTGAAAGCACACGGAAATCCTTTAGGAGCAGTTGGCCTTTACCAAGCTATAGAGGCAACTATTCAATTGAGGGGAAAAGCAGGTGAGAGGCAGATAAAGGGATCGAAGAACATGCTCATACACAACATGGGTGGTCTTGGTACAACTTCAGTGACCACAATTCTGGGGGTGGAATAAATGAGTGAGGTGCCGAGGTTCTGGAGAGAGTCTAAACATAGATACAGACTTGTGGGTACAAGATGCGAAAATTGCGGAAATTTATACTTCCCTCCCAGGGATATATGCCCGACGTGCAGAAGGGAGAGTATAAATAAGATGAAGGAAGAGGAACTGTCAGGAGAAGGAGAAGTTTATTCTTATACAGTAGTACACGATGGTCTTGAACAGTTTAAGATGCAGGTACCTTATATAATAGCAATAATAAAAACAAAGGAAGGACCACTAATTACGGGTCAGATTGTAGATTGCAATCCGGATGATGTTAAAATTGGATCTCAAGTTAAAAGTACTCTGAGAAAAGTGAGAACTGAGGGTAAAAGCGGAATAATTCAATACGGGTATAAATTTATATTAAAATAAAATAAATTTTTATAATTTTTATTTTACCGATACTATCTGAACATAGAAATAGAGAGTTTTTCCTACCAGGTAAGAGTTGTAATTAAGGTAGTAATAACCTGGACCCACACCACTTATATAAGCTCCGTCAGGGAGTAAAGTTCCGTTGGTCACACTTGCATAATAGTTTATCATGGTCGAAGAACCAGATCCAGTTATATTGCTAACTTCTATGCCAAGTCCTGACACGTTAGAGAATGGAAAATATTCCTGGCCTGTGCTTGGATCATTTTCAATGAATACTGTATTGCCATTGTAACTTAAAACTGTGACTTCCCATCCGTATATGGGGCTTTTCAGAATTTCTCCGTTTCCGGGTGTTGTACTAAATAAACTCTGGAACTGAGAAAGAGAGAATTCCTGGTACACTGGAACGCTACCGGTTGTGTTCTCCTTATGTATCAGGCTCTTATTTTCTATGCCATACCCCAAAGAAGGTGGTATTACGAGTAATCCGCTCTGACCTTGCGCCATCCCTATAAGCCCATTGTCGAATCCCTTTATCATCTGCCCTGATCCCACAGTATCATTTAATGGCGAGAACGGTGGGTGATATTTGAAATCTGGCGCCTTCTGATATGTTAAATTATTATTGGCGACACTTGCCATATTGGTATCGAAAATTAGTGGAGTGCCATCCACCATTATATAGCCGTAATACCATAGGGAAACTTGTGATCCATCCTTGATTATTTTTTCCTTTGGCTCCATATATACACTTGCAGAATAAGCTGCTGTTGGTACGGCTATTACCAGTACGATGAGTATGATTATTATGGTTTTCAGTTGCATTTAAGCTGAAAGACAATTAGGAATAAAAAATTACTCATTCCTCCAAAAAGATTTTCTCAATGTACTTATAAGGTCATAGTGGATAAAAGAGTTGCATACATTGGACTTATTTTTATAGCCGCTATTTGGGGATCGACTTTCCCAATCATTAAGAATACGCTTTATTACATTGACCCTCTTTCTTTCCTGGTTTATAGGTTTTTGATAGCTTCCTTATTCCTTTTACCTTTCATAATAAAGAGAATTAGAAAAAAGGATGCAATATATGGTTCTCTGGTAGGGGTACCTTTATTTTTGGGATATGCAACCCAGACTATAGGTCTGAATTACACATCCCCATCTATGTCTGGACTAATAACAGGGTTATACGTTGTTTTAACTCCTGTTTTATCTATATTCGTTCTCAAAACAAGAAGAGATTATATAAAAATACTCCTGGCAGTCATTGCTTTTATTGGAATGGCACTGATGACTGTAAATTCAACATCTGGAGAGTTGATAGGTAATCTTCTTACTTTAGTATGTGCTTTTGCTTATGCTGGACAGTTAATATTTACAGAAAAATTCTTGGTTGATGGAGATGCTATGGTTTTCACTTTCTTCCAGCTACTGACTGTTGGCGTCCTAAGTCTATTGTTCCATCCACAGTCAATATTTGCCGCAGTAAAACTTGAAAATTATTACGTCCTCTTTTCTGTATTATTCAATGCAATACTTGGTTCAGCCTTGGCGATATGGATAATGAGTGTCGCGGTTAAAAACACAAATTCTTATATTTCTGCGCTGATTTTAATAACAGAACCCATATTTGCTGTTCTTATTTCTACGTTTCTCTTCAAGTATCCAATAACGGTTTCTATGATAATAGGTGGAATTATAATATTGGTATCAATGGTATTTGCTATAAACAGAGAAAATAAAAAAATTAATTAATTTAACTTTGAAGTTTTACTTCAATGTTTATTCCATCAGGAAGCTGGATCCTCATTACCTGCCTAATAGTTCTCTCGTCAGCATCTATATAGATTAGCCTCCTGTGAACTCTCATTTCCCATCTGTCCCACGTTGCAGTTCCAGCACCGTTCGGTGCCTTCCTTATTGGCACTAACAGCTTCTTTGTAGTCAAAGGAATTGGTCCTCTCATCTCTACTCCGGTCCTGGTTGCTAGATCTTTAATCTCATGGCAAACACTGTCTACCTTCTGCGCATCCGTACCAGATAGAGAGATTTTCATTCTATAGGAGGCCATTTCTATCACTTTACTGTGTCTTCTTTTCGAGATCAATACACTGGCCTGCTGCCACCGTTTGACCCATATCTCTTACTGCGAACCTTGCCATTGGCGGGAATTCTGAAAGTTTCTCAATAACCATTGGTTTGGAAGGTACGATTTTTACAATTGCTGCGTCTCCGGTTTGTATATGTGATGGGTGATCCTCTTTTGTTGATCCAAGTCTGGGATCTATTGTCTTAATTATTTCTGTTATTGTACATGCAACCTGAGCTGTATGTGCGTGGAATACTGGTGTATATCCTGGTGCAATTACCGACGGATGATTTAAAACTACTATCTGCCCTGTGAAACTTGAAACAACTGTTGGCGGATTTGTAACGTGACCTGCAACGTCTCCCCTTCTTATATCTGTCTTTGCAATTCCTCTTACGTTGAAACCTACGTTATCTCCAGGCTCTGCCTGAGGCATCTGCTCGTGATGCATTTCTATAGATTTAACTTCTCCTGTTTTGTGGGATGGTTCGAATATTATCTGATCTCCAACCTTCAAAATCCCGGTTTCAATCCTTCCTACTGGGACAGTTCCTATACCGGTGATTGAATAGACATCCTGAATCGGAAGTCTCAGTGGTTTATCGGTTGGTTTTGCAGGAACCTGTAGACTGTTCAACAGTTCTAGTAATGTTGGACCTGTCCACCAGGGCATGTTAGGGCTCTTCTTAATTATATTATCCCCCTTGTATCCGGAAATTGGTATTATAGGAACATTCTTGTATCCTACTGATCCAAGTAGCTGTTCAACCTGTTTCTTAACTTCCTCAAATCTCTTCTGAGAGTATGGTGGCTGTGTTGCATCCATTTTATTGATTGCAACTATCATCTGATTTACACCAAGAGTCCTTGATAGGAATACGTGTTCCCTCGTCTGTGCCATTACTCCTTCTCCATCTCTTGCGGAAACAATCAGAATGGCTGCATCTGCCTGACTTGTACCTGTGATCATGTTCTTGACGAAGTCCCTATGACCGGGGGCATCGATTAGGGTGAAGTAATACTTGTCTGTTTCGAACTTTCTGTGAGCTACATCTATTGTAACTCCTCTTTCCCTCTCTTCCTTCAGCCTATCCATAACCCAGGCAAATTCGAAAGTTGCTTTTCCTTTCTCTTCAGCTTCTTTCCTATACTCTTCAATAATGTGAGCAGGAATTTCTCCGTGCTCAAACAGAATCCTACCTACTGTTGTTGATTTCCCATGGTCAACGTGTCCAATCGTTACCAGATTTAGATGTGGTTTTTGTGTTGCCATCTTAACTTACCTCCATATTATACATGAGCTTTGGTCTATTTTATTTCTATATATATCTTTATCGTTTACCTCATAGATTTGCATAGTAGTTCTCATCGTAAGGCTCTGCTTTAAGGCCTTTCCTCTCCCTTATTTTTCCTACTACCTGCATTTGTAGATCCTTCGGGACTACCTGATATCCAGAGTTTTCTGTACTCCACAGTACTCTTCCGCCAGTTGCCCCCCTTATCGCAGACGCAAATCCAAACATTTCAGGAACAGGAACCATTGCTACTATTTTTGATTGTTCGCCTTCCTGCTCCATTTCAACTATTATACCTCTCCTTTGCTGGAATTCCCTTGTAACGGACCCCGATTCCTCCAAGGGGGTATCAACATATACCTTCTGCATAGGCTCAAGGAGAATCCTACCGGCCTGACACATAGCACCGTAAATTGCGTTCCTGACTGCAGGAATTACCTGTGCTGGTCCTCTATGGATACTATCCTCGTGCAATTTTGCATCAACGAGTTTAACCTTAACTCCATAAACCTTTTCGTTCGCCAGAGGGCCCTTATCCATAGCCTCTGTAAATGCCTCCTTCACCAATTCCATTGTTTCATTAAGATACTGCACACCTTTGGTTACATCAAGGAGGATATTTGGTCCATGAATTGCCTCTATCCCCTTCGCCTCATCCCTGTCCAGTCCAAGTTGTTCCAATAAATTTATCACTGATTTCTTATCTTTTATCCTGTCTGTCTGTGCGAGATCGCCTTTCAGAATAGCATCTACAATTTCCTTATTTAAGGGTTCGACCTCAATATAGAATTTGTTATGTTTGTTTGGTGATTTCCCCTCGAAAGGACCACCCTTCCCCTGAACTGTTTCTCTGTATACTACAATAGGATCTGATGTATCTACCTCTACCTTGAAATCGTTCCTGATTCTGTATAGTGTTACTTCAAGATGAAGTTCTCCCATTCCAGACATCAGGTGCTCGCCAGTTTCCTGGTTTATTTCAACCTGAATACTTGGATCTGCCTTGGCAATTGTTCTTAGTACTTCGATCAATCTCGGCAGATCCTTTGTATATTTAGCCTCCAGTGCCACTGTTACTACCGGCTCTGAGTAATGAACCATAGGTTCAAATGGTTCAACATCCTTCATGCTTGATACGCTGGACCCTGCAACTGCATCCTTAAGCCCGACTATTGCGGGGATATTTCCTGCATATATCTCATCTATAGGAATCCTGTCCGGTCCTACCATCATTGCAAGCTGCTGCACCTTATATTTCTTGTCTCCCTGACCCGAAATATAAAGCTCAACACCTTTCGTGATCTTACCACTGAATAATCTTCCAATTGAAACTTCTCCAGCGTGTTCATCAACTATTATTTTGGTTACCATCATCATTATGGGGCCGTTTGGATCACAATTCATCATAGCTTTACCTGCTTCTGATGTAATATCACCCTTCCATATCTGGGGTACCCTGTATTTCTGGGCTTCTGCAGGGGAAGGTAGGTGATGAACTACTGCGTCAAGCAACACCTTATGCAATGGTGTTTTCTTCGCAAGTGTTTTTTGATCTCCTGCCTGTAAATATTGATATACTTCCTTAAATCCTATACTTGATTTTGGGGTGTATTTTGTGGATAGGGCCCAATTATTGAAAGCAGATCCAAAAACTACGGAGCCCGTTTCAACCTTAACCTGCCAGCTCTCCTTAAATTCTTCAGGAGCATATCTCTTTATAAGCTTATTAACATCGGTTATTATTTTAACAAACCTCTTCATCATGTCGTCTGGTCCGAGCTTCAGTTCATTTATTAACCTATCTACCTTATTGATGAATAAAATAGGTTTAACCTTTTCTCTCAGTGCCTGCCTCACAACTGTTTCGGTCTGTGGCATTGGTCCTTCAACTGAATCGACTACAATAACAGCGCCGTCCACAGCCCTCATCGCCCTTGTTACATCTCCTCCGAAGTCTACGTGACCTGGAGTATCTATTAGATTAACAAGAAAAGTTGTTCCCTCAACTTCATGAACCATCGAAGCTGCGGCTGCGTTTATAGTGATCCCTCTTGCCTGTTCTTGTTCATCATAATCAAGTACCAGCTGTTTTCCAGCAAGTTCATCGCTCATCATTCCTGCACCAGCAATCAGATTATCTGAGAGTGTTGTTTTACCGTGATCTATATGTGCAGCTATTCCTATATTTCTAATCCTCTTAATATCCTTCATTATTTCTGATGCTTTTTGAATATTGTCTTCTTTCCTTCCCATTTAAATCACCTGGCTGAAGCAGCCTGCCTCTCAGTATCCTCTTTCTCCTTTATAGAATAAGAATTTGGATCGTTCTTTGCAGCTGCAATTATTTCATCTGCAAGAGCCTGGTAGAGATTCTTCTTTGATTTTTTTGCAGTTTCTCTTGCCCCGGCAGAAATATTTCTTATGGCAAGATCTAATCTTCTTGAGGAGCTTGTATCAACTGACTTCGGTACTGCAATACCCCCATATTTCAATCTAGTTATCTCCTCTCTTGGACCAGCGTTTTGGACTGCATTCACAAGAACTTGGACTGGATTTTCCTTTGTTTTCCTTTCTATTTCCTCGAAGGCCATTTTTACAGTTCTGTAAGCGCTCTGTTTCTTTCCCGTCCACCTTATTGTTCTCATGAGATTGTTTATCAGTCTCTCAACAATGTTCATGTTAGCTTTTCCCATAAACCTATTTGCGTGCCTTCCGCCACTGTGCAAGGTGGCTGTTGGTTTTAAAGAAATATACTTCACAAGACCCTGATCCTGTATAGTAATACCTTCTGTCCCCCATTTCTCAAAAATAAGAATACCTGCCATTTTATCACCTTACTGGTTTCTCCTTTCTTCCCTTCACGAGCTCTTTAAGGGATACATTGTTGACCTTAATCACCTTATATCTGACCCCAGGGATATCCCCTTTAGATCTTCCCATTCTTCCCCCGATTCCTTCCACCACAACTTCATCATGTTCATCTATGAAATTAATGGCTCCGTCGCCAGGAGCAAAAGCTGTCAGCTGCCTTCCGTTCTTTATAAGTTGTATCTTAACGCATTTTCTGATAGCTGAATTTGGTTGTTTCGCCTCTATTCCTACTTTTTCAATAACTATTCCTCTCGCCTGAGGGGCTCCCTCCAATGGATCACTTTTTTCCTTAAGTCTTAAAACTCTTCTCTTATAATCTCTATCTGACCATCTAAGTTTATCCCTCTTTAATCGTATTTGTTTTCCGCCCATTAGACCATTAGGCAATATGTTCACCTCAAGATGCTTTTCAAAATAGTAAAGCAATATAAAAGTGTATCGAGTTTAAAATAGGATATGAACAATAATTAATTGATTGAGATAATTAAATGAAATTTCTTATAAATTTTTATCTTTTTATGAGGAAGATAAAACTTTATCCCCTTCTTTAATAAATCCATTATGATCTCGCACCTAACTGTTAATTTAAATTCAGATTTTGCAGAACCTATTTCTACATTTTTAAGGGATAAGAACAAAGAACTGATAATAAGCGATATTATTTTCTACGATAGTAAAAAAATAGTCTATAAAGCTAGATTGAGGAAGAGTGATTTCATCGATAACATGGATAAGATCTTGCTGGAGGAGAAACAGATAAAAGAAAAGTATGGGGTGAGATATTTTGAAATACTCAATAGTGACAGCACCTTAAAAATGTATAGCATACTGATTATACAGAAAATGCCACATTTGGCAGAGAAACTGCTTTCAACATTTAGTGATTCAGTTTTCATTATTCCTCCATTGATTCTAAATGATTGGGGTTTAAAGGTCAATTTATTGGCAATTTCTGGATTTCTTGAACCCATCAGGAATTTTCTTCAAGAAAATACAATAAAATATGAGGTCGTTAAAATAGGAAATCTTGACTTCGGAAGTAAAATATTATCAGAAAGAGAAGAAATAATCATCAAAAGGGCCTATGATTCGGGTTACTTTGAGCAGCCCCGTAGAAATAACTTGGAAAATCTTTCTGATAGTCTCGGCATTACTAAGTCGACTCTTATGCGAATCCTCAGAAAGGCTGAAAACAAGATTATAAAAAATTATCTGGAAGAGGTAGGCTTGGAATTATAACAATTCCAAGACTTTCGGGAATAATATTTCTTCTTCCCTTCTATGATGCTCAGCCGAGATTTTTCTCAAATTCTCCATCAGAGCCACCGTTTCTGTCCAGCCCGTATAGGTTGATTCAACAGCATCGTCAACATTCTTCATAATTGCTACGTGATCTCTCATAATATCAACATATTTCTCTGATTCTTCCTTATTTAATTTGTCTAGAATTATTTTAAGAATGACCGCTTCCTCATCAATAGTATGCTGGGAGAGTAAATCCCTTATCTGAACTAAAACAGGGAAGGCCCCGCTCAGGTTGCCCACCTGATAAGTCAGAATTGTATCATCGATCAACGCAGGTAATTCTCTATGTTCTTCCTTGAGCTTCTCTATCAATTCTTTCGGTTCCAAGTTCCTTGGTTTCATAATGATAAATGTTATCGGGAATATAGTTTTTTCAACTCATTTCAACTCTTAAATTATTTTCCTTCCAATATAGTACAGACCACCTATTTTAAAAATATACCCTATATTTTCTCCAACAGCATCCCTTTCCAGGATTCTCCTTGTGTCATAATATAAATTGTCTGGGATGCTGAATCTTATTATCACTTTTCCAATTTTAAGTTTTTTAATTTTACTTTTTATATCATGAATGTCCTCACATTTAGCCAAAATTTCGTATGTATTTAGTATGAAATTATCTGCCATCATACTATCTGATGTTAAAAATGATCTCTGTGAGTCGAATAAGATTGGCTCAATATTTTTAAAATTTCTAAGGTATTCTGGGATTAATCCTGCCAGAACTATCGCCTGATCTATTTCATAAATGTAATTTTTTACATCTTCGGAATAAGAAAATTTCCTTTCTATTTCGCTGTTCCTGATTATTCTTTCCTTAGTCGGAAGAGTAATGACGCTTATGTCATATTTTTGAGATTTTCCTACATAGGCTGAAATCCTTTTCGGTTCCCCTTTTATGGATATAAATTCTTTCTCCCATTCTTTCGGTAAATTTTCTATTTTCAGATGGACAGGTAAATCAAAGGAAAACGCATTTGCATCGTATTCTTCTAAAATATTAAGAGGATTAGGGGAGAGCATTTCCAATGACCAGGAATTACCATTTTTTATTCTTGAAGGGTCTGAATGAATTGTATCCGCCCCCCTTACATTTTTCACAATCTGAGGATCGAATGCGTCTCCTTTCAGGAATTCAATATTGTTGGCTTTGGACTTGTTGGCATTCCTTACAGCTATTTCATATCTCACATTATCTCTTTCAACTGCAATAACCTGCCTGCTGTTGAATGAAAAATGAATTGCCTGGACTCCGATGCCACAGCCTATATCAGCAATTGTGTCAGATTTTAATCTCTCTGATTTATATCTGGCAATTTCTATGGGAGTGGACATTCTTATTCCTTCTTCATCGTATTCAAATCCGTTTTCCAATTCCTTTTTAACTTCTGTCATTTCCGACCCATCCTTTCGAAGATTTCCTGTTGACGCTCTCATAATATGTCTTGAATGCTATTATTGTAATGCACAGTATAACAGAAATTGTATTTGCAAGTATTACTGGAATGGATGATATGACCACACCATAGGTAACCCAAAGAATCATGCCCACTGAAATTACTGAATACATTGCAGTAGAGATTTCATCTGCCTTCTTCTTCATAATTATTTTTATTAACTGTGGCACGAAGGATATAGTCGTAAGTGCACCAGCGATTAAGCCAATAACAGTACTTATCTCAATCATCATCTCACTTTGATTCTATCAACTACCGGTAAATCGATTTACCCTTAAGTTTTTTTATATATTCTGGAGTGTTTAGATTTGAATAAGATATTGGCTGCCCATAATTAGTTTCTACTGGTACTATCCCCTGCCATCTTAACATATCATCCTGAAACTTTATCTCATCCATATTCATCTTGATGGAGAATTCTTCAATATTGACTGAAACCACCTCTACCTCATCCAGATCTCTCTTTCCCGGTAATTCTGTATCTTCCCATCTCTCAGGTGAAATTCTGCTCATAAGATTTTTGAATATCTTCATTTTCTTTTCATTGTCATCTATCCTGCTACCCCTTCCAAATATTACTGCAGATACGTATTGAACTGAATTATCAGTTACTTTAGATCTTATAATTATTCCCCTAACTTCAAGTATGGAAATAGCTAAATTTTTTCCTGATCTTAGGAAATTTATCAGCCTGCTTTCAGGAGAACCATGGAAATATATCTGACTATCATCATTGCAATAATTCATAGGAATTATGAAAGGTTGTCCTAGATCTTCAAACGCAACCTCAGCTATAAAATTCCTATTGAGAATCTCCATCAATTTGTCTTTATCGTAATTTCCACGATTAGGGTACCTTGTGAGCTACTCCTCCGCTAAAGCTTCAGAGCTTCCTGCTTCAACGACCGACATCT
>JAGDXO010000025.1 GCA_023256615.1 Thermoplasmata archaeon | reverse complement strand
TAATTTTTTTTCATCTTTCTTAATATTTTAACATAATTTGCATATTTAATAATGGTTAATAAGATAAAGTTTATTGTATTGATAATCTTTGGCATATATTTATATGGAATGAATACATAAATTCAAGATGGGGTGTTTATTTGTCTACTCAGGAAAATTCTAAAACAAGAGAAAAGTTTCCTCTTAGAATACTTTTGATGGCAACGGCAGGCATGTATCTGGATGGTTATCAATTGAGTGTAATAGCTCTGGCTGCTCTATTGATGGTCCCTGATATGAAGTTATCAACATTTCAAGAAT
The DNA here is from genome assembly GCA_023256615.1 of Thermoplasmata archaeon. Taxonomy (GTDB): domain Archaea; phylum Thermoplasmatota; class Thermoplasmata; order Thermoplasmatales; genus JAGDXO01. The sequence goes on along the minus strand of JAGDXO010000025.1, from coordinate 20,106 downwards.
CACTGATACTTGGAGCAGTTATTCTCGGTACAATTATTGGTACCGTGGTCGTTGGATACCTTGCTGATCTATTTGGTAGGAGAAGAATATACATATTTAATCTGGCATTCTTCCTATTATTTGGAATAATATCAGTAATGACATCAAATTTTCTTGTTATTGTAATCTCCAGAATCCTGATGGGTATAGCAGTAGGGGCAGATTATCCAGTCTCAAATTCCTATATTGCCGAAATGGCTCCTACAAGCGTCAGAGGTAAATACTTATCATTTTCTAACGTTGCATTTGTTCTGGGTTCCATTTCAAGTATAGTTGTAGCCCTGATTATTTTCTCTTTAGGTATTTCCTCAAATCTCGGATGGCAGCTCATGATTGGTATAGGTCTTATTCCTGCAGCCATAGTCCTTTACATGAGGCTGTCAATGCCCGAGTCTAAGAGATGGGAAAACATAAAGGGGGAAATAGTGGGAACAAAAATTATCAAGGGAATGTTCACAGGACTGGGAGGAAAATTTACACTACTTACATCATTGCTCTGGTTTCTTTATGATATGGTGATTTATGGTATAAGTCTATTCACTCCAACAATCATTAAGATGATTTACGGGTCCAATGTACCAAATACTGAGAATGCACTCTTTTCATCAATATTCCTGTTCGTCTTGTTGGCTTCGAGCGTAATCCTGATGTTCATAGTTGATAGGACAGGAAGGAAGGTCCTACAGGTAGTTGGTTTCATGGGAATAGGAATACTACTGTTGTTTCTACCAAGTGTTTACTATCATCTGTTGGCGCTTGTAGTGCTTCTTATGGTAATAGAGTTCTTCAACGGATTTCCATCAACCACCATAGGAATTTTCCCTGCAGAACTATCGAAAACAGAATTCAGGGCAAGCGCATATGGATTCGCATCCATGATGGGTAAGATTGGCGCTTTAGCTGGAGTTATAATACTTGGAAGTACACTTGGCCCATCCAGTCTAAAGATCTTTATGGCATTCGGTGTGGTTATGATAATTGCCGCTCTTATATCATTACTGTTAAAGGACACAACAAATATGGACCTTGATGAATTATATAAATTCAAGGAAAAACTATCAGAGGAGGAGTAAATGTTTTACGAAACACAAAAAGGGAAAATATATTATGAAAAAGTGGGAACGGGTCCCGGAGTGCTAATACTGCACGGTTTAGGGGGTTCTTATGATTCTATGGAAAATATTTCAAGGATTCTGGATGGATTCACCAGAATCCTTGCAGATATTCCTTGTCATGGATTGAGCGACAATATGGAAGTTTCACTAGATGAAATATCAGAGATGTTTGTTAATCTAATGAGTTCAGAAGGATTGGAGAAATTTAATCTGATAGGAATCAGTCTTGGTTCATTGATATCCCAGAAGATAGCTCTTAATTTCCCTAATAATATTTTAAAAATTTCTTTGCTCTCACCTGCGCCATTTATAGATGAAGAAGCTGTAAACATAGTGTCACAATGGATCACAACCGAAGATGGAGGTGCTTCAACTTTGTTCTCAAAAAAATTTTATGAAGAAAATAAGGATAAAATAATGGAATATGAAAAGACACATCCACTTCAACCTGAAAGATTGTACAACCTGATTCCATGGATAATCAATTTTGACGTAAGGGGGAAGGCGGTGGATAAAAAATGTCTTATAATTTACGGTAAAGAAGATAAGCTCTTCGGGGAAAGAATGGTTCCAGAACTAAGAAAGTTATTCCCTAAATCCAAGGTAGTTGCATTGAACTCAGGCCATGCTATTCACAGGGAATCACCAGAGGAGGCTGCCCTGATTATAAAATCTTTTATGGAGAGGGATGATGGTACCTTAAAATAGAATGGAGGTCAATAAATGATCGGGCCGGTTGATTATATACTAAACATTGAGCGTGAGGCAAGGGAAAGCATCGCCAAAGGGGATTTAAAAAAGGGAAAGGAAAAGCTAGATAATATAATTGAATTCATTAAGAATACGGATTTTTTAACGGGGGAAATGCCGGATTTACTTATAGCCCTCAAGAAAGTTAATGGAGATTATCTGAAGCTGAGAAATTTTGGATCCTGTATAGATACTCTTTATATTATAAACACTAAAATAAAGAAAATAAATCTTGAGAATGATCTTATTGCAGTGCTCAAAGAAATACCAAAGACATTCGACATAATACCCTACTTGGAAAAAATCCAGGAGATGAGTAAGGGGAGTCAGAAAATAGCAGAAATAATGAAGGAATTTAAATCGGAAAACACCCCTACAGAACTACAAAAGAAGGTATCTATTGATAAAAACAATATGAAGTCTGAGAATATTATGGATGATAGATTAGATAAAACAAGGAAATTAATAAATGAAGGGAAGAGAGAAGAGGCCCTTAAATTGATTAACGCTTACATATCAGAAAACCCGAATGATGCAGAAGCAATAAAATTGAAGAATAGCATTATATCTTCAATTGAAAATGAAATTATTAACAAACTCAGAGAAATTGGTTTAAAAGAGGATGATGAAATATCAATAATGAAAAAAATGATTTCCGGGAATCTAAAGGAAGCTGATGAAATGGTAACCAAGATTCTATTAAACAATAGGAACCCAAACATCTGGCTTATGAAGGGATATATTTCAATGATGAGCGGAAATAAAAATTATGAGAATTTTATCGCTTTTGCAAAGAAAATAAATCCAGAAATAACAAAATCTAAACTGTATGAATTATTATTTGTCAAGAATCTGATTCTATAAATCATCTTGATAGAAATGGAATCAGGGGACCATAGCCTCTATCTTTTTGATAACCCCCTTTTCAACATGTTCTGTCCAAAGAATTTCAGGTACATCAACAAACAGGAAGAGAGAAGAAAGCAAAATTGCCTCTGCTGCCATAACTGCTAAATTCTGTATAAATTTTCCAATTCCTATTTTTATTGTGAAATTGTTAGGGTCTCCCTCTAAAAGTATCGTAAGAGCCCTTTCTGCATCTATAATATTGCTAAGTATCCCACCTTTTTGCGCTTGGATCAAGAAACCATTTGGTATCATTCTTGATTGTACCCTAAATCCTTCTGACTCCAAAAACTGCGAAATATTCTGGCCTAACTCTTTAAGATCCATATTTTTATTTTCGTATCTGAGTGTTTTAGTTCCTACCATTGAATCACAAAGAATCACATGAATTTATCTAATAAACTTTACTTTTAAATGATTATCTGAAATGCTAGGAAATTTTATCATATAAAAAATATTAAATAATACAATGCATGAAAATCCATATTATTGATCTCTTTTCTTATTCACATATCTGGATCTTATAAGGGGATTTATCATGATGCTTATCATGAATACTATTAAGATACCGAACATATAATCGGCATTTGTAAATGATTTAATAAAAATAGATGCTACATAAATTATAAGGTATCCTATTAGTAATATTATTAGTGATAGATATCTGTAAAATCGAGGTATAGAAATCTGATTAGGCATACCAGTATCGGGATTAATATTGTCGATGTAATTTAATAGAGCATTCTTTTCCTTTCCACCTATACAAAGAGGATCATTCAGTATTTTTTTTGCGTCTGCAATCAACTCTCCCGACCTAGATTTATTCCCGTTCTTTGCATAAAGGAAGGAGAGTTGAATTTCTATTTTTGCGATCTCAGTGCAGTTTGACCCGTAAGAAGAGGACATTCTGAGCGTAGAAAGCTCATTCTCCAACTTGCTTATTTTTTTCTCATTTGACAATATTTACACTTCCTTCCTTAAATTGAACTTATCAAGTTAGTAATTATAAATACTTAAATTTTGCAGACTTTACATATGAGTAATTATAGGGATGAAATAACTATCAAGTAAAGGGTTTTAGTAAATACAAGAATCAACACTCCCTTTTGATCGAAAGATAATATAAATATAAAAAATTATTATTTTGTTAACATTGGATTTATAAATTTCAATAATGTAGAATCTTCGGCCAGTACCCTGCTAAATTCCCCCTCAATTATTTTTGGATTCTTTTCTGTTACATACTGAAGATATTTTAAGGCTAAATCTTTGCGATTTAATTTTTCGCACAAGTATGATTTGAGTAACCATAGATTTAAATCATCATTTCTTTTACAAAGTAAAATTGTTAGTTCACTGTTAGCATTTTCCCAGTTACCTCTATTTAAGAATATGATAATCTCTTGAGGTATTATACTCGTAAATTTTGTGAATTTTTCAATTTTTGTCTTTTGTTCCAGTTCAACCCGGGTCTCATTGTGCTCTGAATTCTTAATACCGGCAGTTAATCCAGTGGTCACAGGCCTATCATTTAGATATCTATCTATTGCATCATCAATTAGATTGTTTATGAATTCTTTAAAGTCCTTCTCTCCCATCAAGTCAGCAAGTAATCCAGCTCCCATTTCAGACTCTACAGATATTTTGGTGTTATTCTTATCGAAACTCTCTAATTCAACAGCTAATTTAAAAGCGTATTTGGAATCAGGAATCGAGCTGTATAAAATTGAATCTCTATCAATGTAAATTTTTGCGAGTACTATGAATTGTTTAGTGATATGCATTTTTGTCCATACGAAATCTATTTCAACCATATTATTATCTAAAGTTACCCTTTTAACAAATCTGGATTTGCCAAAAAGAAAAACAGGATCTCCCAAAAATTTTAAAAATTCTTCTTTATCTATCATTTTATTCTTTTCGAAAGAAGTTTTAAGACTCAAAATAGGTCACCTATACGAAATCAAATCGATAATAAAAAAATTTATTGAAAGTTAGGTAAAATAGATAATAATTAAAATTATTTTAGGAATAAAAACATCTTCTAAAGATGGATCAGTTATGAATTAGAATAAAGTAATAAAATACCAATTATATGATTTGAAGATTACATCCAGCAAATCCTCTTAATAATTATTGAAACGATTAATTCAACAGTTTAATTTTATATTCATTTACACGGGCCTGCCGGGATTTGAACCCGGATCAGAGGCTCCGGAGGCCTCCGTGATATCCAGATTACACTACAGGCCCTATCAACATAAGAATAATTCCGTAAAGAATTTTATCATCGACAATATTACCTGTTGATATTTATGGATTTAAAGGAAATGAGAAAGAGAATCAAAGAAGAATTAGGACTCAAGGATTTGAATTCTGGTGTTTTTGATGGTGAATGGGTTTCTAATCCAAAGGGAAAAAAATATGATCTTTTCAGTCCTATTGACGGGGAATTCATAGGAAGCGTAGTGACAGCTTCAAAGGAAGACTATGAAAATGTGGTCAGGAAAGCGGAGAAGGCCTATGAGAAATGGATATCTTATACACCACCGAAAAGGGGGGAGCTAATAAGGCTTATAGGTGAAGAATTAAGAAGAAACAAGGAAAAGCTAGGAAGAATAGTTTCACTGGAAACGGGAAAGACTGTAGTAGAAGGAGAAGGTGAAATCCAAGAAATGATAGATATAGCCGATTTTGCAGTTGGATTATCTAGGCAACTCTATGGATTTGAAATGGCAAGTGAAAGATTTGAACACAGGATGTACGAGCAATATCTTCCATTAGGTGTCATAGGAGTAGTAACTTCATTTAATTTTCCATCATCCGTATTTTCCTGGAATTCCTTCATAGCAGCAGTGACTGGAGATGTCGTCATATGGAAACCGTCATCAAAGGCACCATTAACAGCGGTAGCGGTTATGAAGGTAATAACCGAAGTTATAAAGAAGAACAATTACCCACAGATTTTCTTCCTTCTCACGGGGGGAGGAAGCGAAATTGGAAATGCTCTAACAGAGGATCCAAGAATAAAGCTGATATCGTTTACTGGTTCAGTTGCAGCAGGGAGGCGTGTCTCAGAGGCAGTAGCCAGAAGATTCGGGCGTGTTATACTTGAACTTGGCGGAAATAATGGTTCAATAGTTACATCAAAGGCCGATATAAACATAGCCCTGAAAGGAATTGCATTCGGAGCGCTTGCCACTGCTGGTCAGAGATGCACCACAACGAGGCGATTAATACTTCAGGACGAAATATATGAAACCTTTATGAAGAAATTGAAAGAAGTTTATGAAAATGTAAAGGTTGGAAATCCTCTGGAAGAGGGCGTTTTGGTAGGTCCTCTAATAGATGAGGATGCTGTAAGGGATTTTGAAAATGCTATAGAACAGGCTAAAAAACAGGGTGGCAAGGTAACATTTGGTGGAGAAAGAATCAAGATAATGGGATTGGAAAATGGGTTCTATGTAAAACCTGCAATAGTAGAAATGCCTGCAGTTACACCAATAACGTGTGAGGAAACATTTGCACCTATTCTCTATGTATTCAGGTATAAAACACTCGATGAGGCCATAAGGATTCATAATGCGGTTCCGCAGGGTCTTTCATCAAGCATTTTCACGACTGACCTGAGAGAAGAAGAGACATTCCTTTCTGCAAGGGGATCAGACTGTGGTCTGGCGAATGTGAATACAGCTACTGCTGGAGCCGAGATAGGCGGTGCGTTTGGAGGAGAAAAGGATACAGGAGGAGGAAGAGAGAGCGGTAGCGATGTATGGAAACTTTACTGCAGGAGGCAGACTGTAACAATAAACTGGGGAAAGGACATACCTCTGTCCCAAGGAGTAAGATTTGAAATCTGAATAGCAATATTTTATTATTTATTTTCATTATTAGGTATGACCGATTCCAAGGATAAATTAAAGGTATGGTGGGACGGACAGATTTTAAATTTCAACGAAGCTAAAGTTCCAGTATTAAATCATTCAATGCAGTATGGGTCAGGCATTTTTGAAGGTATAAGAGCTTATGAAACCCAGAAGGGAACTTCCATATTTAGATTGAAGGATCATGTTAAAAGATTTTTCAGAGGTATGAAGATTTACGATATAAAAATCAAGTATAGTGAAACCGAGGTTCAGAATGCAATAAAGACGATTGTTAGAGAGAATGGTTTCAAAAGCTGCTACATACGCCCTTTTGTTTTCTATTATGATGATAACATACAGCTTCCAACAGAGGGAAAGATGACCAGTCTCTATATCGTACCGCTTCCCCTTGGTAAATATATAGAAAATAATAATGGAATAAGGTGCAAAATATCATCGTGGATCAGGATAGATTCCTACATACTTCCTGTCCAGGCGAAGGCCAGCGGTAATTATATAAATTCTCTGTTGGCAGTTAAGGAAGCAAAGGCAAGTGGATTTGATGAAGCTATTATGATGGATAGGGAAGGGTATATCGCGGAGGGATCAGCTGAAAATATCTTTGTTGTCAAGGATGACAGGCTTTTGACACCATCACTTGATTCAAGTATTCTAGAGGGAATAACCAGAGACACTGTAATTTCAATTGCAAAGAGTGATGGTATTAAGGTCGAAGAAAGGAAGATACACCGTGAAGAATTGATTACTGCAGACGAAGTATTCATATGTGGTACTGCAGCAGAAATAACTCCAGTAATAAATGTGGATGGAATAAACATAGGTACAGGGAAAGAGGGTAAAATTACTAAAATGTTAAGGGAAAGATATATGGATGTAGTTAGAGGCAATGACCATAATTTTGAAGAATGGATGGATTATCTATGACGGTTGTGGGAGAATATCCCCATCACTCCTGGATAAAAGATCCCCTTGCCTGAATGCAAGCATAGCTTTTGAGTAGTATGGTATTATCCTCTTGAAAATGAATCCGTGGTCTCTTATAAGATCCTGCAATAGGTAGAACGGCCTGAGGTAGAAATTCATGTAAGCCTTCCCTAACCATTTCAATATGGTTTCATCAGTAAAATTCTGAAGCTTCATCACAGGACTCAGAGTAGTATATTTCCTCCAGTTCATTGTCTTTATAAGATTATTGGCCTTGGCAAGATCCCAGAGTCTGGTTCCAGGATAAGGGGTGGCTATAGTGAATTGTGCCAATTTTACCCTAACCTTTTTGGAAAATTTTATTGTATTCCTGACATCTTCAACAGTATCATTTGGAAAACCTATAATGAATGAACCAAGAGTATTAAGCCCCGCACTATTCCCCTTTTGAACTGATGAGATTGCCTGATCAAGTTTAATGCCCTTTCCAATAAAATCAAGAGTTTGCTGGTTACCTGACTCTATCCCGAAATAGATTGTATGGGCCCCTCCATCCCTCATCGCGTTTGCAATTTCATCATTAAAGAGGTTAACCCTCGCTGATGCGGACCAGCGTATGTCAAGTCCATCTGCCTTTATCCTTTTCGAAATTTCAATTGCTCTCTTTAAATTAAGGGTGAATGTATCATCAAGAAATTCAATTTCATGTATTCCGTATTCATCTACCAACCTTCTCAGTTCACTCATTACTCTTTCTGTGCTGTGCCCCCTCCATATTTTTCCAAATTGAAGGGAAGAAGAGCAGAATATGCAATTATACGGGCATCCCCTGGACGTCATTATTGTTCCAAATTTTTTACCATCCGCCTTGTATTTTTCCATTGGAAGCAGATCAATAGCTGGCAGGGGAATTTCATCTACATTTTTGATCAGTGATTCTGGTCTGTTTACCTTTACACCGTTATTTCTATAGGCCAATCCATTTACATCCTTTATGTCCATTTTCCCTTCCAGATAATGGAGAAGATTTGAAAAAATAACTTCTCCTTCACCCGATATAACGAAATCTACATCCTTAGATTCGTTGAGTGTGAGTTCAGGGGTAAAAGTGACGTGCGGACCGCCCATTACAACTTTGATATCTCCATTATATTTTTTGGATATGGATGCAACTTTGTAGGCATCAGGCATCATGGAGGTGGTTGATGTGATCCCTACAAGGTCAGGATCAAATTTCTTTATTTCCCTTTCGACATCTTCGAAAGTGTAATCCATGGCGAGAGAATCGATTATTTTCACATCCTCACCCTGTAATCTTGCCATTGAGGCAAGATAAGCCAGACCCAATGGTGGTCCTGTCACACCTATTACTGATTTGATAGCAGAATTAGTTGGGGGGGATAACAGCAAGATTTTCATTCCTATCCGCCTCCTCCTCATGGTCTAACTTTATAACAATTTCCTCGTAGGCACTGTTGTTCAGTATGCAACCGGGATCTGACTGCATATAATCACCATAGTAGCCGTAAGCTCTTGCCCTGCAACCACCGCATGAATACTTGAATGGGCATGTCCCGCATACCCCTTTGAGTTCATCCCTATTTCTGAGATCATTCAAAACTTTAGATTTATTCCATATTTCTTTGAAATCATCCCTGATCACATTTCCAACCCTTATGGGTAGGAATACACATGGTTCAAGGTCTCCATTATCTTCCAATGCAGCATATATCCTCCCTGCCCCACACCCACCTATAAATTCAGCCATGGCAATGCCCTCATATCCGGTTTCCAAGGATGCGAAATGAGTTGGGGCATATGTTTTACCAGTACCTTCAAGAACCTTGTTAATTCCTATCCTGGAATATTCAGGGGACGTGGAGAAAATATCAGGGCCGACTTTAGCCTGCCATTTAGTATACAGGAAATTCAACAGATCTTCCCTTTCCTGAGGGCTGAGGTCTTCCTTTATTATATCTTTTCCACGTCCGGTCGGAACAAAATTGAAAACTATGAATCTTCTTGCCTTAAGACTTATTGCAAGGTCCAGCATCTCATCCATTTTTCTGTAGTTATATTTGGTTGCGGTAGTGGCGATTGCATTATCAAAAACGCCCTTGGCCACGACATTTTTTATACCTTCCACTGTCCTCTCCCATGCAAGCGGTTGTCCCCTGAATTTATTATGGACAGCCGGGTCAGCGGAATCAAGACTTATTTCTATGTAGCGTATACCTATTTCCGCCAGTCTGTCTACTACGCTTTTTGTCAATAAGGTCCCGTTGGTTGCAATTGTAGTGTACATTCCTTTTTTACCAGCATATTCTGCAACTTTCCAGAAATCCTTACTCATCAACGGTTCTCCTCCAGAAAAGGCAATCATTGTCACTCCGGCGTCGTCAAACATATCTATGACCTTGAGTTTCTCTTCAAGTGTGAGTTCATCGGGATTTTTGTTTCCCGCGTTCGCATAACAGTGCAGGCAATTGAGATTGCACTGCTTGGTCAGATTCCAGACAATCATTAGAGGTGCATCAAATATTTGTGGTTTTGTGATACCATATTTTGCCACACTCCTTAATGTTAATGCAACTCCTTTTCTCACATATTTTTCCTTAAGGGCGGCCTTTATTGCATCGACATTCTCGACTCCAAAAGTTTTCATTCCACGCATTAAGGCTTTTTCTATAATTTTAGATTCAGTTATATCTTTTATATTTTCAGGTTCTTCTACTCCTGCGAAGACGCCAAGCACATGCTCAAATTTCTTCTGATCAGTCATTTTTATCATTATCCATCTTGCAAATTTATTGTCAACAATTTTCTGGAACTGTGCAACAAGTTTTGTTGAGTCGGGCAATTTTTCTGATCCATAGAAATTCACGCCAAAATTGTTATTGAGGGAAGAATCATTCATTGTTCATTCACCTCGCTTACAATGTATATGCTTTAGTACTAAAAATTTTACTGATTTCATAATACATCTTAATCAGCCTCCATCATTTCTTCCTGGGGCTTTTTTCCTTCAGAAGAATTATCATTTCCGAAAACGATGACAGGAATATTTGAGAGATTTACCATCTCCAGAATATCGAATATTGAATGGGAATAATGACTCATCTCCCCCACCTGTAACGCGATTATATCATATTCATTTCCATTTATGATTTTGGATATTTCTTCCTTAGACCTACCAGCAGAAATTCTATAGTCATAAACTGCATTCTCTCTCTTTGGAATCATTTTGATGAAAGAGTAAAGCTTCTTCTCGGCTACTGATTTTGCATAATTTATGTCTCCGGTATCAATGCAGTCATTAAGTGTATCAATGGATAAAGGTACTACATGGAAAAATGTTATTCTTAGAAAACCGTCAAACATATTCAGAATGGAGTAGATATTTGAGACTGTGTACTGGTCGCAGGTTGTAGGTATCAATACCCTTAATATTCTTTGATGAGAGTCTTTACTGTTCAATTTCACTTTTCTATCAAATTCCTTTTTGGTGCCCATAAAATATTATATGCAGGAAGTAGTTAAAAATTGCAGACAAATATTTAACTTAAAAAAGAGGAATTGTCAATAATTTGCTTATTCTCGAAAGATATTATACAAAAAAATCATTTAATAGGTTCTTCCAGTACAATATTGAATTGCTTTATTTCAACATCGAATTTTGTCAGTTCTTTCTGTATATAGTTCCTTATATCTATACACGTTTCCCCAACCATTGAAACTATGATCCTCTCCGATCCGCTGATGATCATCAAACTTTTTACATTATTCTCTCCCCTCAAAAATGAAACAAGCTCATTTACCTTTGAAGGATTAGTGTTGAGGAAGAGAAGGGCCTTACAGGAAAACCCCATCTTACTGTAATTTAAAATACCCTTGCATTTTTCCAGTACTCCTCTGCTTTTGAGAAGGTTTATTCTATCCCTCACAGTCCACATATTTCCATTGACTTTCTCAGCAACTTCTGAATAAGTAAGAGAACAGTCTTCTTCGAGAATCTCTAAAATCTCCATATCAAGTTTATCTAACCTGAACTCTTTCATATTTAGGATGATATATATGAGAAGGATATATAGTTAATCTGAATGCTTTATCAATAAAGGATTAATATTATCCATCTATGACTTACTGTGAATTTTTTAGAAAGATTTCTCTTAAAAAGAATTAGGATAGCCAATCACTTGGATATAAATGAAGATATCTCGGAACTAGAAAGGACAGTTAAGGAAAAAAGGGATGAAATTTACAGGTACCTTAATGAAAATGGCAGTGACAATAAAATAGAAATGTTATCAAAAGATTTTACTATCTACACCATGACTCTAGAACAAGTTATTCTAGCAAGAAGACTAGAGTCTGGAGTTTCAACTTTGATATATTTCATATATACAATTCTCGGGAATATTGCAGGTGTCATAATGTCTATTCTAGTATTCATTTCTACAACCGGCTACATTGGCCACATCATTCTTTTGATCTCAATAGCAGGAGGAATATCAGGGATTGGAATAGCATTATTCAGCATGAAAAAAGAAAGAAGATTTATAAGTTCTTTGAAAAATGGAATATAAAATATAAAATTTATATTAAAGTAGGGCTGGTGAAATCTGGAGCTTCAGCTGATGAGTAGCTCACTTAATTACCATGACGGGTATTTTCGATTTGGAGATAACTTTCATTGCTACGCTTCCAATAATGAAATCCTCCGCCACTGAATGGCCTCTATGACCCATTACCACTAAGTCGAATTTTCCACTGTTAGCCAGTTCTATAATATTGCGAGCCGGATCCCCATCTATTATAGCATGGTCAATTTTTATGTTATCAGGAATTTTCAGGGATTTAATGAAATTGACCATTTTCTCTTCAGAATCTTTCCTGACCTTATCCATCCTATCCACATCAGCAAAATCCCATATATCAGCATAGTAAAGCGGGAGAACATAAACGAAATTGAAATGTTCAGAATCGGTGAATATTCTCACAGCCTCCTTAGCGGCCCTTTCTGAGTATTTAGAGAAATCTATTGGTATCAATATATTTTTCATAGAATTATTTTCCATTTTTACTCGCCTCCAGTTACACTTACTTCGGCTTCATTCATAAATTTTACGTCTTTACCCTTAATTCCAAAATAATGTGCAATATTAGGTCTCAATTTAATGTATGTGACCAGAAATATTATCTGAAATATAGGGAACATTGCTGGTGCCATTGCCACAAGGGGTGAAAAAGCAGTTGAGGCAATAGCTATTGCCGTCGCCTCATTCTTTCCTATGCTTGGAAATAGTGTTGCCATGCTGTCCCAATAATTTATTTTTGTTTTCTTAAGGAAAACTGTAAGGAATATTAGCGAGATAGTCCCGAAAACCATTGCAGTGTAGAATATCCCTATGATTTCATGGAAGTTCTTTACGACAATAGGCGAATTTGGCAAGAATATAAGGAACACTATCATGAACATTCCTAGCATTGTTACAGTAGGAAAGATCGGGCTTATTTTTATAAATTTCTCCTTCCCCATCCACTTTATCAGGCCGTAATGGGTGATTATTCCAAATATTAAGGGCAAGAGAATAACTTCAATTATAGTCATAACGAGAAGAACCATGGATATTTTTAGATGATAAATTGATCCGTATAATCCTGCAAATAATGGAATTATAGGGATGCCTATTATGAATGTTATCGCAACAAGTGCAGTTGCAGCCTCTATGTTTCCTCTCATGAGACCAACATACCCGATGCTCATTGATGAGCAAGGTACAAGCCAAGCAAGGAAAATTCCAAGTCTGATCAGAGGATTTGAAACAAACAAATCTCCAAGTATTATGGCCATCAAAGGTCCCCAACCAAAATTCATAAGAAGAACGATGAGAAGTATTTTCCAGTTTTTTACAGCTTTGGCGAGACCGCTTACATTCATCATCACCATCATGGGGAATATCATTATGATTATAGCTACCATTTCCAGAGACTTAATGGCATTAATATTCTGGTGAACCGGCTGAGCATATCTGAGACCAAGTAGGAAGGCAATGACAATAGAAATTGCCACGTAAACTCCTAGAAATCTGTCAAGATGGTCTCTCAATTTCACTAATTTTGATTCCGAAGTCATAGAACCTTTACTGACAGGATAAATAAAGATATTGCACGCAAAAAATTGGGAGTATGAGAATCAAATACACAAATTATTTGGTGATTTTCAACAATTTGAAAAGCAGATCATAAATATTGCCATATTGGATCTTCCCACAGATCATAATCTTCTTTCACTTCCTTGATTTCTATATCATTCAAATTATGTTCCTTTATTGCCTTTTTATATAGTGAAATCAATTCATCCGCATTTTTTCTTGCGAGTTCATCAAATTTATCTCTGACCATTTTTCTATGTGGGGGTGGAGTTTGGTAACTTTTGGCCCGGAAAATAGTACTTTATAAAATATGTTCTCACCCTTTGAAACGTGAAAAATAGCACAATTAATTTGATTTTCAAATGAACTCCTTGTTAATAAGGCAAGGGCTTTTACAGAAAAATGAGCAAGAAAGCTCCGACCCTTCAGGGAGGAGATGAATCGGGAAAGGTATATAAGCTGTGATAATATAATGTTTTTGGAAGATGGAAATAGCTAACAAAGAGAAGGAGTACCACCATGAAGACCACATGGTATACAGCTGTCAGTACCACGTAATATTTTGCCCGAAATATAGGAGAAGTGTGCTTAACCCACCAATTGAGGATCGGTTGAAACAGTTAATCCTTGAAAAACAGAGTGATTATGGGTATAAGGTGCTTGAGATGGAAGTTATGCCAGACCACGTACATCTCCTCATAGATGTGAACCCTAAAAGAGGTGTGTACTATATTGTGAATAGAATTAAGGGATATACTTCGCATGTACTTAGGGAAGAGTTTCCAGAACTGAAGAGAAAGCTTCCAACCTTGTGGACACATTCAAAATTCATATCTTCAGTTGGGGTGGTGACGCTTGAGGTCGTGAAGAAATACATAGAGGAGCAGAAAGGGGTATGATATTAACATTTAAAGTCAAACATGACAGAGATTTCTCCATAGAATTAAAGAAAGCCAGACAGGTTGCGGTGTTTGCAATAAAGACTCATACACTTTCTTCTAAAGATGTTAAGCAGTTCGGTTTGAAGAGCATCATCGCAAACCAGATATTGAGAAAGTATTCGATGAATAAGAAGATAAAAAATGTTAAGCGCGTGAAACTGACGATACCTAACCAAGGTATCCATGTGGATAGAGAGAAGCGGGAAATATACATACCTTCCCTGAAGCTAACGCTTCCATACAGCTTCAGAAATGATTTTGAAAAAATCAATCAGATTGAGATAGGCGATGTGTACGCTTATGTATCTGCAACCATACCTGACAAACCGTTAATTGAGCCACAGGTATGGTTGGGTGTCGACAGGAATGCGACGGGGCATATTGTTGTCGTTGCCGAGCCTCAAACAGGGAAGGTGTGGAAGCTTGGAAAGCGTGCGGAACACATACACAGTAAATACAGGGAAATCAGGAGGAAGCTTCAAAAGGCGAAGAAATACAGGTTGTTGAAGAAGATTAAGAACAGAGAAAACAGGATAATCAGGGATTTGAACCATAAGGTATCAAGGAAGGTTGTGGAGGTAGCTAGAGAGAAAAACGCAGGAATCAAACTAGAAAAACTTGATGGTATAAGGAATAATAAGAAGCACACTAAGTCCTTTAACTATGGTCTGAACTCATGGTCTTTCCACCAGCTCCAACAATTCATTGAGTACAAGGCAAAGCTTGACGGTATCCCCATAACCTATGTTGAGCCGAGATACACATCGAAAGAGTGCTCTCGGTGTGGAAGCATAGGGATTAGGGAAGACAAATCATTCAAGTGCCCAAGTTGCGGGCACGTTGACCACGCCGACGCCAACGCTTCGTTCAACATCAGCGTGCGTCCTCCTTTAGTGGAAGGCGCAGGTCAATTGCATGCAGACAGGGATGCGTGCAAGGGGAGCACTGATACCCCCAGAAGGGCAACTCCGGGAACGACGGAAACCCCAGAACCTCCGAGCTTTAGCGAGGGGAGTATGTCAGTATAGTCTTGCCATTATTCTCATTCTTCACCTGAAATTCAATTTCTAGGCCTTTCTCCATATACATAAGAAGGAAAATGAACTTATAAACTTATTTGGAAAAAATTCTAAATTGAACTAAAATTTATATTGAAATTAAGGAAAAATTAGATTCTCAATGACATCATTCCCCTGAATAATAGCGAGAGAGGCGACATTATTATCACAATGAATCCCAAAAGCAAGAAACTTCCTTCATATCCGGTAATCTGAACAATTATACCTCCAATCATTCCCGACAGGGAGACAATCGCAACACTGAAAGTACTGAAGGCCCCCTGAATTCTTGCCATCATATTCTGGGGTATAATTTTTAAAATAGCGGTTCCAATTGCAACATTGATTATTCCAACTGATATGCCAATAACAGTTGAAGGAATTAGTACTAAAAATATGTTATTAATGAAATATATGGAGAATAGGGAAATGCCTATTATAAATAAATTGATACTGGAGATAAATCCCACTTTTCCCCTGAGCTTATTGGCGAATAAGGACCCTAATATGATGCCCACCATTAGCAGGCCAAATATTATAGAAACGAAGACGGACGGCAACCTGAAATGTAACTGAACAAGCACAATAAAAATAATACCTGCCATACCAAAGATGAAATTAGCAAGGAGAGAAATGATCATTATTTCCATTATTATTCTATGACTTTTAATAAATAAAATACCTTCCCTCAGGGTATTAGATATACCCGAATCAACAATTTCAATTCTTTTAAGACCCCCCATAAAGAAAATAGGTATAACAGAAACTGTAAAAATTAAGAACAATCCAAGGAAAGCATCCATCATTCCCAAGCTTATAAGAATGCCTGATGATACATATCCTAATCCTTCCGCAATAGAGTAAAGCGAGCTCTGAATCGATGTTCCAGATTTATAGTGTTCAGAGTCCAGAAATTCTTTTGTCCATGAGGCCCTAATAGAATTCAGAAGATCAGAAGTGAAGCCTATCATAAACGCAGAAAAATATATAGAAATGAGAATAAGGAAATCATTCCTGAGCATTATACTAGTAAATATGAATATCATAGATCCGGACCTAAGAAAGCTTGCAGAAACAGCCAAAATTTTCTTACGTGATGCCCTATCTACATATGCTCCAACTACAAAACTAATAAAAAGAGGAAAGGATAAAGTACCATCTGCGAGACCTGATAGAAATGGAGAATGAGTTAAATACAATACAACCCAAATTATCAAAAGGTCGAATGATGAGAAACCAAATCTGGATATTGTTGAATTTATTAGAAGATTCCGGAAATTCTTAATTCCTGATTCATCCGTGGAATTTTGATACATATAAATCCTACTTATAGGTAGATTTATATCTTATATATAAATTATTTTTGTATGGGAAAGGTCAAAATGAAAAAGGGAGAAGATGTCGAGATATTATTGGAGGCTTTCAGGAACAGGACGAAATTGTCAATAATCTCTCTGTTGTTGATGAATGGAAAGATGACAGTAACTCAGATGTCAAAATACATCAATACAACAAGGTCTAATTTATATCAGACAATAAAGGAGATGAAAGATGATCGGTTGGTCATAATTTCAGAATCAAGAATTGTTAAAAATTATATGGAAAAATACTATAAATTGAATATACCAATATTCGATAACGTTAGCCAGGAAAAACTCCTGAAAGAAATAGATAAATTAAATGCAGATGATATTAGAGAAATGCTAATTTCCTATTTCGTTTCAACCTCAATTTTATTAAATGCATTGGCAGAAGAGGTAAGGAAGGCAGATAACGGTGAGTTGAATGAAATGAAGAGTAAATTTGGTAGCACATTGATTTTATCGCTGGTTACACTTGCAAGGGGGCCTTTAAATGTATTCTCTTCCATGTACAGAGAATTCGTTAAGGATCTTGAAAAAAAATCAAAGGAGAACCAAGAGAAAGAGGATAATATACTCATGGTTGTCTCTTTCCCTCTAAATAAAATTTAGGTCATCCTTTTATATGACAAATGACAGACAAAATTAAATATTAGAATTCTATGTATACATTAATGACATATCTTGATGCGTCAGACAACAATATTTTCTTATCAGAGAATTTGGAGGACCCTGTCCTTGTAGATTCAAGAATGTCAAATTATATAATTCTAGGTGGAATAGGGATACTTATTGCGACTGTAGCAGCTGTAGTATCAGAAAATTTCTCTAAACTCAATTTAAATGGAACTATCTCGCTATTCGGGACGTGCAGTTATTTGTTCTACTCTTCATTCTTGATATTATTAATTGGATTAATATTCAAAGATTCAGTTCTATTGAACAAGAAATTCGAGTTATTTAGGAATAGAGATAATCAATTTCTTTTATTGATATTTTTGATGATTCTCTTGCTGACAGTATTTCCAATTCTTGATAGACTATCAGAGACGCTATCATTTTTCTTGCTGCCGGAATTTTTATATGGAGCCTTAACAATCTTTATATTCACATCAATAACAAAAAATATCCTGTCATCAAAATAATTTTTATAATGATCATAGTGCAATCTTTTTAATTAAAGTAAAATCAAGAAAATGGGCTCAAAGATAGCCTATAATCATAAACACTGAAAACGGTTCTTTGCTACAAAATAATTAATTAGGTTAACCTAATTGTTTTCTAATGAATTTACCTTATGTTATACTATTATCCTCCTTGATGGGGTTATCAATATTCTTATCATTCCCACTAATTTTTTCGAAAGGAATTAAGAATAAAAATATGAGTTTAATTAATTCCTTTGCTATTGGGTTGTTAATATTTATCATGACGGATGTATTTTCAGATTCAAGTGTTATTATCTATAATGGTTCACTTTACGGGTACGGTACAGAACCGTTTTATGATATTGTATTTTGTTTCGCATTCCTATTGGGGTTTTCAATCTTTTATTTCATAGGGAATATAAGACGTAATGGCAAAACGATTATAACCGTCCCCTCTATAATCGCACTGGGAATTGGTTTTCAGAATCTTACTGAAGGCCTCGTATTTGGCGCATTCGGTGCAACTATAGGTTTTTCAGGTCTAATTGATGTTATTCTTATAGGTTTTACATTGCAGAATATCAGCGAGGGGTTTCCGATTTATTCATCCTATCTGAATTATGGGAACAATAAAGTGGCTCCTTTGTTAATCTTGTTCCTTGTAGGTGGCGTGCCAACAATTATAGGGGGAGTAACAGGATTTTATTATTTCTCTAAAGATTTTATATTATTCTTTGACGGTCTTGCCATAGGCTCAATTCTATATGTTATTTTGCCTATGTTTAAGAATATTCTTAATCTGGAACAGAAGGGAAAATTTAATTCTTTTTACTTTTCTATTATGATAGGATTTATAACAGGCTTTATAGTAAATCTGATTTAAGGAAATATATTGTTAAAAATAAAGGAATAATTTGTTATACTACAGGATTATTGCAATCTAATGAAAATATTTGATCCCATAGTAATCAGGGGGAAAAAAGCCCGGAACAGAATCATGATGTCTCCGATGTGCACGTATTCGTCAAATGACGGGAGTGTAAACGATTTTCATATTTTGCACTATGCCACAAGGTCAATGGGTGGAGCAGGCATTATAATGATAGAGGCTACTGCAGTGGATTATCAGGGAATGATAAGCCCAAATGACCTAAGATTGGATTCAAAGGAAAAGTCAGAAAAACTCAATGTACTATCAAAGATAATAGAGTCATACGGTGGTCTTTCTGGCATACAACTCGCGCATGCAGGAAGAAAGGCTGGCAGCTACCCACCAGGCAAGGGTAGAGGGAAAATACCTATAGATAAGGGAGGCTGGAAATCCATGGCACCTTCACCTATTCCGTACAGGGATTCATGGGATATACCTGAGCAAATGGATAAAGAATCTATAGCTACTGTGATAAGAAAATTCGCTGAATCTGCCAGACTTGCAGCTGAAGCAAATATAGACATAATAGAGATACACGCAGCTCACGGATATCTCATACATGAATTTCTTTCTCCAATCACGAACAAAAGAAATGACAACTACGGAGGGAATATAGAAAACAGAAGCAGATTTTTAATTGAAATAGTCAATGAAGTGAGGGCGAATATTCCGGAGAGTATGCCACTATTTGTGAGAATCTCGGGAAATGACTTTGTGGAAGGTGGCTGGACAATTGAAGATAGTGTTATACTTTCGAAGATGCTGTATGCAAACGGAGTTGATCTTATAGATTGTTCATCAGGAGGGATTGTACCAGGTATCAGAATGCCTAAAGATAAAGCATTTAACCTACCAGTATCATCCTCAATTAAGAAGGATTGCAACATTTTA